>NZ_JBVHEP010000005.1:0-98491 GCF_055562795.1 Streptomyces sp. NPDC016851 | reverse complement strand
CAGCCGAGAGAACAGCCCCTGCTGCCCAGGCTGGAACTGACCCGTCGGCCGTTCCTCGCCGCGCAGCTTGGCCAGCTCGCGGAGCAGGCGCTCCTGCTCGACGTCCAGCTTGCTCGGGGTCTGGACCTCGACGTGGACGATGAGGTCGCCGCGTCCGCCGCCGCGCAGGTGTGTGACACCACGGCCGTGCAGCGGGATCGACTGGCCGGACTGGGTGCCCGGGCGGATGTCGACCTCCTCCAGGCCGTCCAGCGTCTCCAGCGGCACCTTCGTGCCGAGGGCGGCCGCCGTCATCGGGAGCGTGACCGTGCAGTGCAGGTCGTCGCCGCGCCGCTGGAACTGCGAGTGCGGCAGTTCGTGGATCTCGACGTACAGGTCGCCCGCCGGACCGCCGCCGGGCCCGACCTCGCCCTCACCGGCGAGCTGGATCCGCGTGCCGTTGTCGACACCGGCCGGGATCTTCACCGTCAGCGTGCGACGGGAGCGGACGCGGCCGTCGCCGGCGCACTCCGGGCAGGGGGTCGGCACGACCGTGCCGAAGCCCTGGCACTGCGGGCAGGGCCGCGAGGTCATGACCTGGCCGAGGAAGGACCGCGTGACCTGGGACACCTCGCCGCGACCGCGGCACATGTCACACGTCTGGGCGGAGGTGCCCGGCGCCGCGCCCTCACCGTTACAGGTGTTGCAGACGACCGCCGTGTCGACCTGGATGTCCTTCGTCGTGCCGAAGGCCGCCTCGTCGAGCTCGATCTCGATGCGGATCATGGCGTCCTGGCCGCGGCGCGTGCGCGAGCGCGGTCCGCGCTGCGACGCCGTGCCGAAGAACGCGTCCATGATGTCGGAGAAGTTCCCGAAGCCGCCGGCCCCGAAGCCGCCCGCGCCGCCGCCTCCGGCCTGCGAGAGCGGGTCGCCGCCGAGGTCGTAGACCTGCTTCTTCTGCGGGTCCGACAGCACCTCGTAAGCGGCGTTGATCTCCTTGAACCGCTCCTGGGTCTTCGGATCGGGGTTGACGTCCGGATGCAGCTCGCGTGCGAGCCGCCGGAAGGCCTTCTTGATCTCTTCCTGCGACGCGTCGCGGCGCACGCCGAGTACGGCGTAGTAGTCCGTGGCCACTACGACTCCGCCAGGATCTGTCCGACGTACCGTGCCACTGCGCGTACCGCTCCCATCGTTCCCGGGTAGTCCATGCGGGTCGGTCCGACCACGCCGAGCTTGGCGACAGCCTCGCCGCCCGAACCGTAGCCGACCGACACGACGGACGTGGAGTTGAGTCCTTCGTGGGCGTTCTCATGACCGATCCGTACGGTCACGCCCGGATCCTGCGCCTCGCCGAGCAGCTTGAGGAGCACCACCTGCTCCTCCAGCGCCTCCAGCACCGGCCGGATCGTGAGGGGAAAGTCATGCCCGAAGCGGGTCAGGTTGGCGGTGCCGCCGATCATCAGCCGCTCCTCGTTCTCCTCGACGAGCGTCTCCAGAAGTGTGGAGAGCACCGTGGAGACCGTACCCCGGTCCTCGTGCTCGAACGCCTCCGGCAGATCCTCCACCAGACTCGGCACATCCGTGAAACGGCGGTTCGCCACCCGGCTGTTGAGCCGCGCGCGCAGATCCGCGAGCGAGGCCTCGCCGAAGGGCGCCGGGCAGTCGACCACGCGCTGCTCGACCCGCCCGGTGTCCGTGATCAGTACGAGCATCAGCCGCGCGGGCGCGAGAGCGAGCAGCTCCACGTGCCGCACGGTCGAGCGGGTCAGCGACGGGTACTGCACGACGGCGACCTGGCGTGTGAGCTGGGCCAGCAGCCGTACCGTCCGCGCCACGACGTCGTCGAGGTCGACGGCGCCCTCGAGGAAGTTCTGGATCGCGCGCCGCTCGGGCGCGGTCATCGGCTTGACGCCGGCCAGCTTGTCCACGAACAGCCGGTAGCCCTTGTCGGTGGGGATGCGCCCGGCGCTGGTGTGCGGCTGGGCGATGTACCCCTCGTCCTCCAGGGCCGCCATGTCGTTGCGGACCGTGGCCGGCGAGACGCCGAGGTTGTGCCGCTCGGTGAGGGCCTTGGAGCCGACCGGCTCCTCGGTGCCGACGTAGTCCTGGACGATGGCGCGCAGCACCTGAAGCCTGCGTTCACTGAGCATTCGCGCGCACCTCCAGAAGTCGTCCGCCTGGTGTCCTGCCTGTGGGCCTGGCACTCTGCGCGTGCGAGTGCCAGCATTCCCCGCCCAGTGTACGGCTGTGGGGTACACCCCCGGCAAGGCTGGTCGCTTGCTGTCGCGCCCGGGGCGGCGGTCACCGCTAGCGTCGCTGTATGACGGTGACTTGGGAAGAGCTCGGATGGGAACGCGTGGCCGCGGGGGTGGGGCGGTGCCGGCTCCCGGTGTGGGACTGCACGGTGGGGCTGGTCGCCGGTGAGGGCGCGGTCCTCATGATCGACGCGGGGTCGAGCCCCGCCGAGGGCGCGCGGTTGCGCGAGCAGGCGCGGTCGCTCACCGGTCACCGTGTGACGCATCTCGCGCTGACCCATCCCCACTTCGACCACGTCTTCGGGGTGGCGGAGTTCACGGACACGGAGGTGTTCGGCGCGGTGGGCGTGGAGGCGCTGCTGACGCGTGTACGGGACCGCGAGGAGCTGCGCGTGGACGCGGTGCGTGGCGGCCTGGCGGAGACCACCGCGCGGGAGGCGGCGGACCGGCTGGTCGCGCCCCGCCACCTGGTCTCCGGCGAGTGGACCCTCGACCTGGGCGGCGGGCGCCAGGTGCTGCTGGCGAACGTGGGCCCCGGGCACACCGCGCACGACCTGGCGGTGCTGGTGCCGGGCGATCCGGAGGTGGTGTTCTGCGGCGACCTGGTCGAGGAGTCCGGCGAGCCGCAGGCGGGCCCCGACGCCGTGCCGTCGCACTGGCCGGCCGCCCTGGACCGGCTGCTCGACCTGGGCGGCGAGGACGCGCTGTACGTACCCGGTCACGGAGCGGTGGTGGACGCGGCGTTCGTCCGCGCCCAGCGTGACGCGCTGGCCGCGCGTTTCGGCGTGTCTCCGTGACCACCCGCCGGCTTCTCCTATCGTCATTCGAATGCGCCAGTACTCGCCCGATCTGACCCCGCCGTGGAAGAAGCCGCAGCAGCCGGTGCCCGAGGTTCCGGCGGAGCCGGGTCTGGTCGTCGAGGAGGCCGGGACCGGCTTCTGCGGTGCGGTGATCCGCTGCGAGGCGGGCACGGTGACCCTGGAGGACCGCTTCGGCAAGCACCGGGTGTTCCCCATGGAGCCGCGCGGGTTCCTCCTGGAGGGCAGGGCCGTGACCCTGGTCCGCCCCTCTCCCGCCGGCCCCGCCCGTCCGACCCGTACGGCGTCCGGTTCGGTGGCCGTCCCCGGCGCCCGCGCCCGCGTGGCCCGCGCCGGGCGCATCTACGTCGAGGGCCGGCACGACGCCGAGCTGGTCGAGCGGGTCTGGGGCGACGACCTGCGCATCGAGGGCGTGGTCGTGGAGTACCTGGAGGGCGTCGACGACCTGCCGTCCATCGTCGACTCCTTCGCCCCCGGCCCCGACGCCCGCCTCGGCGTCCTGGTGGACCACCTGGTGCCGGGCTCGAAGGAGTGGCGCATCGCGCAGTCGGTGACGAGCGACCACGCCCTGGTCGTCGGCCACCCCTACATCGACATCTGGGAGGCGGTGAAACCGTCGTCCCTGGGCATCGAGGCCTGGCCCCGGGTCCCGCGCGGCCAGGACTGGAAGACGGGCGTGTGCAGGGCACTGGGCTGGCCGGACAACACGGGAGCGGCCTGGCAGCGGATCCTGTCGGGGGTCCGGTCGTACAAGGACCTGGAACCGGAACTGCTGGGCCGGGTGGAGGAACTGATCGACTTCGTAACCGCTTAGCTGCGGGCAGTCGTGCCGCTATGGGCGGCACGGGTGGGCGCAGCGGCACCCCGCTCCGCCGGGCTGCGGACCCACCCGGCCCCAGCCCCAACGCGGCAGCACCTCAGTCCACCAGGTCGCGCACCACGCCGTCCGCCAGCAACCGCCCCCGCAGAGTCAGCACAGCCCGCCCTGACTCGTACGGCCCCTCCTCCAGAAGCCCGTCCGACAACGCCCGCCCCGCCGCCGCAAGCCCCTCCTCCCGCAGCAACGACAGCGGCACACCGTCCCGCAGCCGCAACTCCAGCAGAATCCGCTCGACCCGCCGGTCCTCCCCCGACAGCACCTCACGCCCGGCCCCGGGCGACCGCCCCGCCGCCAGCGCCCCCGCGTACGCCCCGGGATGCTTCACGTTCCACCACCGCACCCCGCCCACATGACTGTGCGCGCCCGGCCCGGCCCCCCACCAGTCGGCTCCCCGCCAGTACAGCTCGTTGTGCAGGCACCGCCCCGCCTCCGAGGTCGCCCAGTTCGACACCTCGTACCACTCGAAACCCGCGCCCGAGAGAACCTCGTCCGCGATCAGGTACCGGTCGGCATGCACATCGTCGTCGGTCATCGGCACCTCGCCCCGGCGGATCCGCCGAGCCAGCTGCGTCCCCTCCTCGACGATCAGGGCGTACGCGCTGACATGGTCCGGCCCGGCCCCCAGCACCGCGTCCAGCGACGCCCGCCAGTCGTCGTCGGACTCCCCCGGCGTGCCGTAGATCAGGTCGAGATTCACATGCTCGAACCCGGCCGCCCGGGCCTCCGCGACACACGCCTCCGGCCGCCCCGGCGTATGCGTCCGGTCCAGCACCTTCAGCACATGCTGCCGCGCACTCTGCATCCCGAAGGAGATCCGGTTGAAGCCCCCCTCGCGCAGGGCCTCCAGATACGCCGGATCCACCGACTCCGGATTCGCCTCGGTCGTGACCTCGGCGTCCTCCGCGAGCCCGAACTCGTCACGGACGGCCGCGAGCATCCGCACCAGGTCACCGGCGTCCAGCAGGGTGGGCGTCCCCCCGCCCACGAACACCGTACGAACGGGCCGCGGGTCGTCACCCAGCACCTTCCGCGCCAGCCGGACCTCGTCGGCCAGCGTCTCGGCGTAGTTGTCGCGCGAGGCCAGCACGCCACCGGTGCCGCGCAGCTCGGTCGCCGTGTAGGTGTTGAAGTCGCAGTAGCCGCAGCGGGTCGCGCAGTACGGAACGTGCAGGTAGAACCCGAGCGGGCGGTCGGCGGCCCCGGCGAGGGCGGACGCGGGCAGCGCGCCGTCGTCGGGGACGGGCTCGCCGTCGGGGAGTGCGGAAGGCATGTCCTCCATTGTCCAGCACCCGGGCGGTCACTCGGCCTGGAGCACCAGCAGCGCCAGATCGTCCGCCGGGGGCCGCGCCCCGAACTCGTGCACCAGCCGCTTGATCCTTTCGGCTATCAGCTCCGCGTCCAGCCCCGCGCACCCGGCCAGCGCCGTCGCCAGCCCGTCCCCGTCGTCGAACTGGCGCGAGCCGGAGCGGCGCTCGGTGACGCCGTCGGTGACGCACAGCAGCGTGTCGCCGGACCGCAGCTCGAAGGTCTCGCTGGTGTACGTGGCGTCCTCGACGACGCCCAGGAGCGTCTGGGGCTGCGCGGCCGTGTGGACCTCGCCGCCCGTCCCGAGCAGCAGGGGCAGCGGATGCCCGGCGGAGGCGACGGTGCAGCGGACGCCGCCGTCGAAGGGGACCAGCTCGCCGTAGAGCAGGGACAGGAAGCGCGTCTGGGGGCCGTCGCCGGGCGGGGTCGGGCGGGCGCCCGCGGCCACCAGCGCCCGGGCCGCCGCGTCCGCGGCCTCCGTGGCGTCGTCGAGCAGGAGCTGGTTGAGGCGGTCGAGGACGTCGGCGACCCGGTAGCCCTCGCGGGCCAGCAGCCGCAGCCAGGGCCGGGCCAGGCCGATCACGACGGCGGCCTCGGGGCCCTTGCCCTGGACGTCGCCGACGGCGAAGCACCAGCGGCCGTCGCCGGCCGGGAACAGGTCGTAGAAGTCGCCGCTGGGCCCGCCCTTGTCGCACGGCTCGTAGACGAGGGCGCTGCGCACCCCGGGGATCTCGGCCACGGCGCCGGGCAGCAGTCCGCGCTGGAGTACGGCGCTGATGGTGGCCTGGCGGGCGTACTGGCGGGCGGCGCCGATGGCGAGCGCCACCCGGCGGCTGAGGTCCTCGGCGAGGCCGGTGATCTCGTCGGGGAAACCGGCGGCACCGGACCGTCCGATGACGAGGGTGCCCAGCGGGCGTCCGCCGGCGACGAGCCGGTACGCGAGGGCCGAGCCCGGTCCGCCGGGCTCGTCACCGAGCGCCTCGCCGGGCCAGGGGTAGTCGACCGGCCCGGAGCCCAACGGGTCGGACGGGTGCGGCGCGTCCTTCTCCAGGGCCCGGCGCAGTTCCTCGATGCGGTTCTCACTGCCGTGCCAGACCCGGGCCAGCCGGGGCCCGCCCGCTCCGGCCCCGCCCCAGCCGCCGCCGGTGGCCTCGTCCTCCAGCCACACCGCGCACCAGTCGGCCAGCCGGGGCACGATCAACTGCCCGGCGAGGGCGGCGACCAGGTCCTCGTCGAGCTGTCCGGCGAGGAGGTCGGACGCCTCGGCGAGGAAGGACAGGGCCCCGCGGCCCAGCCAGGAGCCGTCGCGTCCGTCACGGCCGTCGCAGTCCTCGTACCGCTCCCGCCAGTCCCGCAGGTCCTGCCAGTCGCGCAGGTCGCCCGAGCCGCCGCCAGGGTCACGCGGGCCCCGTGCGTCCCTTGGTCCCCGCTCCCTGGCCTCCTGCCCGGGGGGCGGCTCCGGCGCCAGGATCTCCGCCACGCGCAGCCCGCGCGCCAGCGCGTGCTCCCCGGCGTACGCCTCGATCTGGTCGCCGGCCTCACATCCCCCGGCGGGCAGCCGCGCCCACACGGTCTTCCGGCCCGTGCGGTACGTGATGCCCCAGGCCTCGGAGAGCGCGCCGACGAGCCGCAGGCCACGCCCGTACTCCGGGATGTCGTGCGGCGTTTCCGGCTCGCCGCCGCGCGGGGCGCGTGAGGGGTGGTGGTCGGAGACCTCCACGAGGAGCGCGGCCGTGTCCTTGTCGTCGCCTTCCAGCCGGCATTCCAGCTGGACGTCGGTGCCGGCGTGCACGACGGCGTTGGTGACGAGTTCGCTGACGACGAGCAGGGCGTCGTCGGCGAGACGGTCGGTGAGATGCTCGGCGCCGGGCAGGCCGAGTCCGGTCCACTCGGCGATCGCCGCGCGCAGCAGAGCGCGAGCGGAGCCCGGCGCGAGAGAGCTGCCGGACAGGGTCGCGTACGCCCGCGCACGCTCCTTGGCGGGCGCCTCGGAAACCACGACGGGCGTCTCGGAAGCGACCCCGCCCCTCTCGGATGCGAGCACGGGCGCCTCCACCCCGAGCGCCGACGTCTCCACGCCGAGCGCCGACGTCTCCGCCCCGAGCGCGGGAGCCTCGGAAGGCAGCGCACACCCCTCGGAGACGGCCCCCTCGTGCGGGGGCCCAGGCACCTCCGAAGCGTGCGCAGGCGCCTCTGAGGCACGGGAAGCGGTCTCCCGTTGCGTCGGAATGGCCCCCATGGACAGCTCCCCGGGCAGTTCGTACGAATACGCCACAGTCGATGCCGACAGGGTGACAGACTGGCCACGCCCATAAGCGCCGAGTTACCGAAGTGGGCCGTCATGAGTGAGAACAGTGCTACTCCTGTGGTCGAAGACCGGTACGAAGACGGTCAGATTCGTGCATCCGATCTGCGTCCCCTGCTCGCAGCCATGACAGCCGCACGCGACGGCGACTTCACCAAGGTGCCGGAAACCGGCCACGGGATGGTGGCCGAACTCACCGCGGTCTTCAACCAGATCGTGGACCGCGACATCCACTTCACCACCGAGGTGCAGCGGGTCAGACGGGAACTGGTGCGGCACGGCCGGCTCGACGAGCGGCTCTCGGCCAGTCCGGGTCAGGGCCTGTGGACGTCCCGCGTCAACGACGTGAACCAGCTGCTCGACGCCCTCGTCGCCCCGGCGGCGAACGCCACGCGCGTACTGGACGCGGTGGCCGGCGGCGATCTGACCCAGCGGGTCGATCTGCACGACGGGACACGGGAGTTACGCGGCGACCTGCGACGCCTGGGCCGGGCCGTGAACAAGATGGTGGACCAGCTCTCCCTGTTCACCGGCGAGGTGACGCGGGTCGCGCGCGAGGTCGGCACCGAGGGCCGGCTCGGCGGCCGGGCCAAGGTGCAGGGACTGTCGGGCAGTTGGCGGGACGTGACCGAGGCCGTCAACACGATGGCGTCCCGGCTGACGGCCCAGGTGCGGGACATCGCGGCGGTCACGACGGCGGTGGCACGCGGCGACCTGACCCGCACGGTCACGGTGGAGGCGACCGGCGAGCTGCTGGAGCTGAAGCTGACCGTCAACACGATGGTCGACCAGCTCTCCGCCTTCGCCGACGAGGTCACGCGGGTCGCCCGCGAGGTCGGCACCGAGGGGCAGTTGGGCGGCCGGGCGCAGGTCCGGGGCGTGTCCGGGGTCTGGAAGGACCTCACCGACAACGTCAACTTCATGGCGTCGAACCTGACCTCGCAGGTCCGCAACATCGCCCAGGTGACGACGGCCGTGGCCAACGGCGACCTGTCCCAGAAGATCACGGTGGACGCGCAGGGCGAGATCCTGGAGCTCAAGTCGACCATCAACACGATGGTCGACCAGCTCTCCGCCTTCGCCGACGAGGTCACGCGGGTCGCCCGCGAGGTCGGCACCGAAGGCAACCTCGGCGGCCGGGCGCAGGTCCGGGGCGTCTCCGGCGTCTGGAAGGACCTCACCGACAACGTCAACTTCATGGCCGACAACCTCACCTCCCAGGTGCGGAACATCGCGCTCGTGTCCACGGCCGTCGCCCAGGGCGACCTCGGCAAGAAGATCACGGTGGAGGCCAAGGGCGAGATCCTGGAGCTCAAGTCCACGATCAACACGATGGTCGACCAGCTCTCCGCCTTCGCCGACGAAGTGACCCGGGTCGCCCGCGAGGTCGGCACCGAAGGCAACCTCGGCGGTCAGGCCCAGGTCCGGGGCGTCTCCGGCGTCTGGAAGGACCTCACCGACAACGTCAACTTCATGGCGCTGAACCTGACCTCGCAGGTCCGCAACATCGCCCAGGTCACCACGGCCGTGGCCAACGGCGACCTGTCGAAGAAGATCACGGTCGACGCCCGCGGTGAGATCCTCGAGCTGAAGGACACCGTCAACACGATGGTGGAGCAGCTGCGCGCCTTCGCCGACGAGGTCACGCGCGTCGCCCGCGAGGTCGGCACCGACGGCCGGCTCGGCGGCCGGGCCCAGGTGCTGGGCGTCTCCGGCGTCTGGCGGGACCTGACGGACAACGTCAACTCCATGGCCGACAACCTCACCTCCCAGGTGCGCAACATCGCCCAGGTCGCGACGGCCGTGGCACAGGGCGACCTGTCCCGGAAGATCGACGTGGACGCGCGCGGCGAGATCCTGGAGCTGAAGACCACGATCAACACGATGGTCGACACGCTGTCCTCCTTCGCCTCGGAGGTCACACGCGTGGCCCGCGAGGTCGGCTCCGAGGGACAGCTCGGCGGCCAGGCCCGGGTCGAGGGCGTCTACGGCACCTGGAAACGCCTGACGACGAACGTCAACGAGCTGGCGTCGAACCTCACCACCCAGGTCCGCGCGATCGCCGAGGTCGCCTCCGCCGTGGCCCAGGGCGACATGTCCCGCTCGATCACGGTCGAGACCCGCGGCGAGGTCACCGAGCTCAAGGACAACATCAACCTGATGGTGGCCAACCTGCGCGAGACGACCCGCGCGAAGGACTGGCTGGAGTCCAACCTGGCGCGCCTGGCCGCCCTGATGCAGGGGCACCGCGACCTGATGGAGGTCGCCGACCTGATACTCCGCGAGCTGACGCCGCTGGTGAACGCCCAGTACGGCGCGTTCTACCTGGCCGATCCGGAGCAGGACGGAGCGACGGTTCCCACCAAGGGGCTCGCCTTCATCGCCGGCTACGGCGCCGCCCAGGACGCGACCGTCGAGACCGGCGCCCTCCCGGTGCACGGCCTGGTCGCGCAGGCGGCCCGGGAGAAGAAGCGGATCCTGGTCGAGGGCGCCCCGACCGACTACATCAAAATCAACAGTGGCCTCGGCGAGGCGGCTCCCACGACGATCGTCATCATCCCGATCCTCTTCGAGGCCAAGCTCCTCGGCGTCATCGAGCTCGCCTCCTTCTCCCGCTTCTCCGACGTGCACCTGGCCTTCTTCGACCAGTTCGTCAACACCATCGGCGTCGCCATCAACACGATCATCGCCAACTCCCGCACGGAGTCCCTGCTCGGCGAGTCCCAGCGCCTGGCCATGCAACTCCAGGAACGCTCGGACGAACTCCAGAAGCAACAGGGCGAACTCCAGCGCTCCAACGCCGAACTGGAGGAGAAGGCCGCCCTGCTGGCCACGTCCTCGCAGTACAAGTCGGAGTTCCTGGCGAACATGTCCCACGAGCTGCGCACGCCGCTCAACTCCCTGCTGATCCTGGCCCGGCTGCTCTCCGACAACCCGGACGGTCATCTCTCCGACCAGGAGGTGCAGTTCGCGACGACGATCCACCGCTCGGGCTCGGACCTGCTCCAGCTGATCAACGACATCCTGGACCTGTCGAAGATCGAGGCCGGCCGGATGGACGTACGCCCCAAGCGGCTCCCCCTGATCAAGCTGCTTGACTACGTCCACGCCACGTTCCGCCCCCTGACCATCGACCGGGGGCTCGCCTTCGAACTGGCGGTCGGCGAGGACGTACCGCGCGAGATGTACTCGGACGAACAGCGGCTCCAGCAGATCCTGCGCAACCTCCTCTCCAACGCGATCAAGTTCACCGCGTCGGGCAAGGTCGAGCTGCGGGTCGACCGGGTGAAGGACGCCGGACATCGATGGGGGTCCCCCCGCTCGAGCGAAGCCGAGAGTGGGGGAGTGCGGGACACCGAGGACGTCATCGCCTTCACCGTCTCCGACACGGGCATCGGCATCGCGCCGGAGAAACTCCCGGTCATCTTCGAGGCGTTCCAGCAGGCCGACGGCACCACCAACCGCAAGTACGGCGGCACCGGCCTCGGCCTGTCCATCAGCCGGGAGATCGCGGGCCTGCTCGGCGGTCGGATCGTCGCCGAGAGCGAACCCGGCAAGGGCTCCACGTTCACCCTGTACGTGCCGGTCGTGAGCCCCGGTCACACGGCGCCCGCACCGGCCCCCGAAGATGCCCCCGGACCGCCCCCGACCCTCGAGCCCGCCACCGCCGGCCCCTTCCCGGCCGCGTACGACACGGACGACGCCTGGCCCTCGCCGGCCAGGCTGGAGACGTGGACGTCCGGCAGGCCGGGCCGGATCCTGGCCGGGCGGCGGGTGCTGATCGTCGACGACGACATCCGCAACGTCTTCGCCCTCACCCATGTCCTGGGCCGCGTCGGCATGACCGTGCTGTACGCGGAGAACGGCCGTGAGGGCATCGAGATGCTGGAGCGCAGCGAGGGCGTCGAACTGGTCCTGATGGACATCATGATGCCGGAGATGGACGGCTACGAGACCATCTCCGCCATCCGCCGCACGCCGCGCTGGGCGGACCTGCCCATCGTGGCCCTGACCGCGAAGGCGATGCCCGGCGACCGGGAGAAGTCCATCGCCCGCGGCGCCAACGACTACGTGCCCAAGCCGGTGGACATCGAGCGGCTGCTGACGGTCGTGTGCGAACTGCTGGACCCGGATGACACACCGGAACCGGAGGGCGCGGAGGAGGCCCGACCGTCATGAGCACCGAACGCGCCGGAATCCTCCTGGTCGACGACATGGAGGACAACCTGACCGCCCTTGAGGCCGTCCTGGCCTCTCTCAACGAGCCTCTGATACGCGCCCGTTCGGGCGAGGAGGCGATGAAGGCCGTACTGCGGCAGCCCATCGCCCTCGTCCTGCTCGACATCCGCATGCCCGGCATGGACGGCTTCGAGACGGCCGCCCACATCAAACGCCTGGACCAGACCCGCGACGTCCCGATCATCTTCCTGACGGGCGCGGACGACGACTCGGGCTACGCCTTCCGCGGCTACGCGACGGGCGCCGCCGACTACGTGACCAAGCCCTTCGACCCGTGGGTCCTCAGAGCAAAGGTCGGCGTCTTCCTGGACCTCTACCGCAAAGGAAGAGAGGTGGAACGCCTGCGCGCAGAGATCCAGGACTTGAAACGCCGAGTGGAACAGGAACCCTAGGGGCGCGGGGCTGTGTCGATTTGCGGCTCCGCCGCGTGGGCGCGAACAACCACAACGAACCCGCAGCCGCTCACACAGCGCCACCACCCCCTACGCCTCGCGCGACCCCTCGTACATCTCCTCGATCAGATGCTTGTACTCCCGCTCCACCACCGGCCGCTTCAGCTTCAGACTCGGCGTGATCTCACCGTGCTCGACATCGAGATCCCGCGGCAGCAACCGGAACTTCTTGATCGTCTGCCACCGCTGAAGCCCCTCGTTGAGCTGCTTCACATACCCGTCGACCATCTCCACCGTGACCGGCGAGGAAACGATCTCCTCGTACGACTTCCCGGCCAGCCCGTTCTCCTTCGCCCACTCCGTGATCGCGACCTCGTCGAGCGCGATCAGCGCCGTGCAGAAGTTCCGGTCGGCCCCGTGCACGAGGATGTTGGACACGTACGGGCACACCGCCTTGAACTGCCCCTCGACCTCGGCCGGCGCGATGTACTTGCCGCCCGACGTCTTGATGAGGTCCTTCTTGCGGTCGGTGATCCGCAGATACCCGTCGGGCGACAGCTCCCCGATGTCCCCGGTGTGGAACCAGCCGTCCGCCTCCAGCACCTCGGCGGTCTTCTCGGGCAGCTTGTGGTAGCCCTCCATGATGCCCGGGCCGCGCAGCAGGATCTCCCCGTCGTCGGCGATCCGCACCTCCGTGCCGGGCAGCGGCTTGCCGACCGTGCCGGTGCGGTAGGCCTCGCCCGGGTTCACGAACGACGCCGCCGAGGACTCGGTCAGGCCGTAGCCCTCCAGGATGTGGATGCCGGCGCCGGAGAAGAAGTAGCCGATCTCGGGTGCCAGCGCCGCCGACCCCGAGACGCAGGCCCGCAGGTTCCCGCCGAAGGCCTCCCGGATCTTGGTGTACACCAGCGCGTCGGCGACCTTGTGCTTGGCGCCCAGCCCGAACGGCACGGACGCGCTCCCGGTCCGCCGGAAGTTGTCCTGGGCGACCTTGGCGTACTCGCGGGCGACCTCGGCGGCCCACTGGAAGATCTTGTACTTGGCGCCACCGCCCGCCCGGGCCTTCGCGGCGACACCGTTGTAGACCTTCTCGAAGATGCGCGGCACGGCGGCCATGTACGTCGGCTGCACCACCGGCAGATTCTCGATGATCTTGTCGACGCGGCCGTCCACGGCGGTGACGTGGCCGACCTCGATCTGGCCCGAGGTGAGGACCTTGCCGAAGACGTGCGCCAGGGGCAGCCACAGGTACTGCACGTCCTCGCCGCTGATCAGCCCGGTCGCGGCGATCGCCTTCGCCATGTACGACCAGTTGTCGTGCGGGAGGCGCACGCCCTTGGGGCGGCCGGTGGTGCCGGAGGTGTAGATGAGGGTGGCCAGCTGGTCCTTGGAAATCGCGCCGACCCGCTCCCTGATCAGGTCGGGGTCCTTCTCCAGCCGGGCCGCGCCGCGCTTCTCCAGCTCGTCCAGTGTGAGGATCCAGTCGGCGGTCTCGACCCCGGCCGGGTCGATGACCACGACGTGCGTGAGTTCGGGCAGCTCGGCGCGCTTCTCCTGCGCCTTGGCCAGCTGCTCGACGTTCTCCGCGATCAGCACCCGGCTCTCGGAGTCCGACAGGATGTACGCCGACTCCTCGGCGTTGGTCTGCGGGTAGACCGTGGTCGTGGCGGCGCCGGCGCACATGATGCCGAGGTCGGCGAGGATCCACTCGATGCGGGTACTGGACGCGAGGGCGACGCGCTGCTCGGACTGCACGCCGAGCTCGATGAGCCCGGCCGCGATGGCGTAGACCCGCTCGGCGGCCTGCGCCCAGCTCAGCGACTTCCAGTCGTCCGGCCCCTGCCCCGAGGACGCGGGCACCGGATAGCGGTAGGCCTCGGCGTCCGGCGTGGCGGCCACGCGGTCCAGGAAGAGTCCCGCCACGGACGGCGGACGGTTCTCGATCAGTGTCTGTGTGTCGCTCACGACATCCTCCGGGGCCCGCGACGGCGCGGCTGGCTCAGGTGCGGCTGGTTTTCACTCACGAGCTGCTGTTCGCGAGCCATTGTTTAACTCACGAGTAACTATCGAGCAGGGATCAGAGTAAAGGCCGACCGGCCCCTGCGTAAGGGTCCGCGGCCTGTCACTTCGTACAGAGAGCTACCCCGCGTACGCACAGGGCCCGCCGCACTTTCGCACGACGGGCCCCTGTTCTACCCGGTTTGCCGTGTAACCCACGGTAATCCGTGATTACTTCTTGCCCTTGCCCGACCCCGCGCTGTCATCGCTCGACAGGACGGCGATGAACGCCTCCTGCGGAACTTCCACGGAACCCACCATCTTCATCCGCTTCTTGCCCTCCTTCTGCTTCTCCAGCAGCTTCCGCTTACGGGAGATGTCACCGCCGTAGCACTTGGCGAGGACGTCCTTGCGGATGGCGCGGATGGTCTCGCGGGCGATGACCCGGGAGCCGATGGCGGCCTGGACCGGCACCTCGAAGGCCTGCCGCGGGATGAGCTCCTTGAGCTTCGCGACGAGCCGCACGCCATAGGCGTACGCCTGGTCCTTGTGGGTGATCGCCGAGAACGCGTCGACCTTGTCGCCGTGCAGCAGGATGTCGACCTTGACCAGGCTGGACGTCTGCTCGCCGGTGGGCTCGTAGTCCAGGGACGCGTAACCACGCGTCTTCGACTTCAGCTGGTCGAAGAAGTCGAAGACGATCTCGGCGAGGGGCAGGGTGTAGCGGACCTCGACCCGCTCCTCGGAGAGGTAGTCCATGCCGAGCAGGGTTCCGCGCCGGGTCTGGCACAGCTCCATGATCGAGCCGATGAACTCGCTGGGCGCCAGGATGGTGGCCCGCACGACCGGCTCGTAGACCTCCGAGATCTTGCCCTCGGGGAACTCGCTCGGGTTGGTGACCGTGTGCTCGGTGCCGTCCTCCATGACCACGCGGTAGACCACGTTCGGGGCGGTCGCGATCAGGTCGAGCCCGAACTCGCGCTCCAGCCGCTCGCGGATCACGTCCAGGTGCAGCAGGCCGAGGAAACCGACGCGGAAGCCGAAGCCGAGGGCGGCGGAGGTCTCCGGCTCGTAGACCAGTGCGGCGTCGTTGAGCTGGAGCTTGTCGAGGGCCTCGCGCAGCTCCGGGTAGTCCGAGCCGTCCAGGGGATAGAGGCCCGAGAAGACCATGGGCTTGGGGTCCTTGTACCCGCCGAGGGCTTCCTGGGCCCCCTTGTGCTGGCTGGTGACGGTGTCACCGACCTTGGACTGGCGGACGTCCTTCACGCCGGTGATGAGGTAGCCCACCTCGCCGACGCCGAGGCCGTCGGACGCCAGCATCTCCGGCGAGTTGGTGCCGATCTCCAGCAGCTCGTGCGTGGCGCCGGTGGACATCATCTTGATGCGCTCACGCTTGTTGAGCTGCCCGTCGATGACACGGACGTACGTCACCACGCCCCGGTAGGAGTCGTAGACGGAGTCGAAGATCATGGCGCGCGCGGGGGCGTCCTTCACGCCGACCGGGGCCGGGACCTGTTCGACGACCTTGTCCAGCAGCGCCTCGACACCGAGCCCGGTCTTGGCGGAGACCTTGAGCACGTCGTCGGGCTCGCACCCGATGAGGTGGGCGAGCTCCTCGGCGAACTTCTCGGGCTGCGCGGCCGGCAGGTCGATCTTGTTCAGCACGGGGATGATCGTGAGCTCGTTCTCCATCGCCAGGTAGAGGTTGGCGAGGGTCTGCGCCTCGATGCCCTGGGCGGCGTCGACCAGGAGGATGGTGCCCTCACAGGCGGCGAGTGATCGCGAGACCTCGTAGGTGAAGTCGACGTGCCCCGGGGTGTCGATCATGTTCAGGATGTGCGTCTTGCTCTTGTCGTGGGTGGGGGCCCACGGGAGCCGCACCGCCTGGGACTTGATCGTGATACCGCGCTCACGCTCGATGTCCATGCGGTCGAGGTACTGAGCACGCATCTGCCGCTGCTCGACCACTCCGGTCAGCTGGAGCATCCGGTCGGCGAGCGTGGACTTGCCGTGGTCGATGTGCGCGATGATGCAGAAGTTGCGGATCAGAGCCGGGTCGGTACGGCTCGGCTCGGGCACGTGGCTGGGGATCGCGGGCACGCAGGGTCCTGATTCTTGAGGCGTCCGCAGTGTCTGCGGTCTCGGGTCGGATCGGATCGATACGTAGCCTCCATGGTCCCACGGGTGGGGACCATGGACGGGTTTGGGCCGTGAACGAGCCCGCTGGTACCGTGGGGGGCTGTGCCTCATGCCCTCTCGCAGGAGGCACTCCTCAAGAAATCACCCGGTGCAGGACCGCGCGGCACTCGTGCGGCCCCGTGCCAGAACCTGAGAAGGCTCATTCGTGGCGAACATCAAGTCCCAGATCAAGCGGATCAAGACCAACGAGAAGGCGCGGCTGCGCAACAAGGCCGTCAAGTCCTCCCTCAAGACCGCGATCCGCAAGGCCCGTGAGGCTGCTGCCGCGGGTGACGCCGAGAAGGCCACCGAGTACCAGCGCGCTGCCGCGCGTCAGCTCGACAAGGCCGTCTCGAAGGGCGTCATCCACAAGAACCAGGCTGCCAACAAGAAGTCGGCGCTGGCTCAGAAGGTCGCCGCGCTCAAGGGCTGACGTCTGATGTGACGCCGGAGGGAATCGAGCGGGCCCTCTCTCATCCGCTCCCGTCCGGCACCCCTCGGGTCCGCGCGCGGCCTGCGTTCGCCACGCGGGCGCGGATCCAACAGCTTGAAGCGAAGGCCGGGTGTCCTCCTGTTCCCCATGGGAGGGCACCCGGCCTTCGGCCTGTTCAGGACCAGAACTCGTTGTTCTTGTCGATGTCCTCGACACATTCATCGAGGTCGGTGACCTTGTCCCCGACGATCCGGAAGATGATGCATCCGGTGTCGTCCAGGTGCTTGCCGTTGCGCTCGGCCGTGAAGCGGGTCATGCCGACCGCGTGACCGCGGCCGTCGACACAGATGCCGATCAGTTCGGCACGCGCCGTCCCGTTGGTCTCCGTGCCGAGCCGCTCGTACATCTCGATGATCGAGTCCACGCCTTTGAAGTCGCCCGACAACGGGTGATCTCCGGGCACGTGGTGTGTGGCGTCCCCGGCGATCAGCCCGCGCAGGGTGTCCATGTCACCGCGCGAGAAGGCCTCGAATCCCTTGCGGACCAGCGCTGCGTGCGGGTGTTCAGCCATGTCCTCCGCCACCTCTCCGTCGCTTGGCGAGTACGGCTGCACTCCCGATTCTCCCTCCGGACGGCTTTGGCGGCACAGTGGAGACATGGACGCAGGCGATGACGCAGACGACAGGAACGTGCTGGCCGGGGCCCGGGTGGCGACCAGGCTTCCCGCTCAGGACCTGGACCGGGCGCGGCGCTTCTACGCGGAGAAGCTCGGTCTGGAGCCGGTCGACGAACGGCCCGGTGGGCTGCTGTACCGCTGCGGCGGCGCGGAGTTCGTGCTGTTCCGGTCGACGGGCGCCTCGCCCGGCACGTTCACCCAGATGGCGCTGGAGGTCGACGACATCGAGGCCGCCGTGGCGGAGCTGAAGCGGCGCGGCGTGGTCTTCGAGGAGGTCGACGTGCCCGGCCTCCGCACGCAGGACGGAATCGCCGAGGTCGAGGGGCACTACCCGAGCAAGGGCGCACGGGGTGAACGCGGCGGCTGGTTCCACGACAGCGAGGGGAACCTGCTGGGGATCGGTCAGCCCCTGTACTGAGTCCCGCGGCCTCAGCCCCGGCCCCGGGAGCGGGCCGCCCGCGCGATCGTGACCACCGCCTTCTCCAGGGCGTACTCGGGATCGTCGCCGCCGCCCTTCACGCCCGCGTCCGCCTCGGCCACAGCCCGCAGCGCCACCGCCACCCCGTCCGGGGTCCAGCCCCGCATCTGCTGCCGCACCCGGTCGATCTTCCACGGCGGCATGCCCAGCTCGCGCGCGAGATCGGCCGGACGTCCGCCACGCGCCGAAGACAGCTTGCCGATCGCCCGGACGCCCTGCGCCAGCGCACTCGTGATCAGCACCGGCGCCACCCCGGTCGACAGCGACCAGCGCAACGCCTCCAGCGCCTCCGCCGCACGCCCCTCGACCGCCCGGTCGGCGACCGTGAAGCTCGACGCCTCGGCCCGGCCCGTGTAGTACCGCCCGACGATCGCCTCGTCGATCGTCCCCTCGACGTCCGCGACCAGCTGCGAGACCGCCGACGCCAGCTCCCGCAGATCACTCCCGATCGCGTCGACGAGGGCCTGGCACGCCTCCGGCGTGGCGGACCTGCCCACCGCCCGGAACTCCTGCCGCACGAACGCCAGCCGGTCCGCCGGCTTGGTCATCTTCGGGCAGGCCACCTCACGTGCCCCCGCCTTGCGGGCCGCGTCGAGCAGTCCCTTGCCCTTCGCCCCGCCGGCGTGCAGCAGCACCAGCGTGATCTCCTCGGCGGGCGCCCCGAGATAGGCCTTCACGTCCTTGATCGTGTCGGCCGACAGATCCTGCGCATTGCGTACGACGACGACCTTGCGCTCCGCGAACAACGACGGGCTCGTCAGCTCGGCGAGCGTGCCCGGCTGCAACTGGTCCGAGGTCAGGTCCCGTACGTCCGTGTCGGCGTCGGAGGCCTTCGCGGCGGCCACCACCTCCTGCACGGCACGGTCGAGCAGCAGCTCCTCCTGGCCCACGGCGAGCGTCACGGGGGCGAGAGGGTCGTCATTCGCAGTCTTCCTGGCCATCGCGACAAGCATCCCACGCGGCACTGACAACCAGGCCTGCGGTTCTCGACCAGGCCTGCGGTTCTCGGCCGGGCCTAGGGCTCTCGGCCGGGCCTACGGTTCCTCCCGCCAGCCCTCCCACTCACCGGCGAACCGGTCCAGCTCGCCGGGATCCAGCCGCTCTTCCTCGTCCCTCAGGACGACCAGCCACTGCGCGTCCTCGGCGTCGTCCTCACCGGCCAGCGCGTCCCGCACCAGCTGCGGCTCCTCGACGACGCCGAAACGCTCGGCAAGCGCCTGCACCACTTCTTCCGCCGCGTCCCTGTCGGGCAGCACCAGCACATGTCGCACATCACTCACGCCGGCCATTGTCCGACACCGGCTCGCGGACCGGCCGCTCAGCCCTTGCGGACGACCTGCACGTCCAGGTCGACCTTGATGCTCGGCCCCACCACCGCGATGCCGCGGGCCAGCATCGTCTGCCAGCTCACCGTGAAGTCGTCGCGGTGCAGTTCGGTCGTGGCCCGGCAGGCCGCCCGCACCTCGCCCTCCATGCCGTTGCCCAGCCCCAGGTACTCCGTGTCCAGCGTGACCGTGCGCGTCACGCCGTGCAGCGACAGCGCCCCCGTCACCGCCCACCGGTTCCCGCCCTTGTGCACGAACCGTTCGCTGTAGAACTCCAGGGTCGGGAACTTCGCGACGTCCAGGAAGTCCGCCGACCGCAGATGGTCGTCGCGCATCCTCATGTTGGTGTCGATGGACGCCGCGTCGATCACCACGTGCATCGCCGACCGCTCCAGCGGCTCGCCGAGCCGTATGACGCCCGCGAAGGACTTGAACTGTCCGTGGATGCGGGCCATGCCGATGTGCCGCGCGGTGAACCCGATCGAGGAGTGCGCCGACTCGACCTCCCAATCACCGGGCTCGGGCAGCTCCGGCGGCCGGGCCACCTGGAGCGTCACGTCACCGAGCGAGGCGAGCGAGTTCTCGGCGACCTGCGTGGTCGCCCGGTACGGCGTGTACCCCTCCGCCGACACCGCGAGCCGGTACTCCCCGGCGGGCACCGTCGTCATGAACGACCCGAAGGGGTCCGCTCCCCCACTGACCACCGGACGCCCCATGGTGTCGGTGACCGTGAACTCGGCATGCCTCACCGGCTCGTTGACCGGGTCGAGCACCCGGCAGGCCAGCACGCCGGCGCTGGGCGGCGTCAGCACCGCCGCCAGGGGGCCCGTCCGTTGCACCCGGTTGGTTCTGTTTCCCAGCCAGCGGCCGATCATCTGGACACCTCGTCCGACTCGAAGTCAGCGGTTTGATCACTGTTCACCGAAGAGGCATTCGACCACCGATGAGGCTTTCGAGGCAACACGGGACCACATCACGGGAATCCAGCACTTGTGCTGGGACTACGCACGAGTAGCACCCATGTGGGCCAAGTGCGGTGTCTGGCCCCTCTGCCCCTTCTGATCCCGCCGCTCCGGCCCGCCCCTGCGGCCCGGATCAGCCGTCCTGGCCGGTGCCCCGGACCGTCGGCACCGAGCCGAGCTCGATCCCGAACCGCTCCCGGTACACCCCGAGCACCTCCTCGTCCGTCCCCAGCTCCCGCTCCTCCCGGCGGCCGTCGGCTCCGGTCACCGTGAACCTGCGGCCGCTGAGCGTGATCCTGCCTCCGTCCTCCGTGACCCGTGAGCAGACCAGCGACCGCGTGAAGTGCGACACCGGCGACGTGCTGTGCCACCACGCCCCGGCCACGAAGTCCCCGAGCACCCGTGGCCGTACCTCCAGGCGGTACTGCGGTCTGCCGTCGCGGATCACGTCCAGGTCCGCCGCCTCCACCGAGTCGTGCCCACCGCGCACCCCGGCCGCGTCCGGCTGCGCCTCGACGATCCGGAACGTGCCCCCGGGGTCTTCCTGCTCTCCCCTCTCCCCGAACGCCAGCGGCAGGTGGCTGTGCGCCCCGAACCCGACGTCGGCCAGCCAGTCGCCCCCGTCCACCGTCCGCACCCGCAGCGCGAGATGGTCGTACGGGATCCCGAGCCGCTCCCCGTCCCCGTACACCCGCCCCGCGAGCAGCGCCACGTCGTATCCCAGCGCGGCGAGCAACGCCCCGAAGGCGCCGTTGAGTTCGTAGCAGAACCCGCCCCGCCGGGCGCCCACCACCTTGTCCAGCAGCCGCTTCTCCTCCAGCACGATCTCCTCGCCCAGATGGATCGACAGGTTCTCGAACGGCACGGCCTTCAGATGGCGCAGATGCAGTTCGCGGAGCACGTCGACGGTGGGCCACGCCGGGTGCTCGGCTCCCAGACGGCGGAGATAGGCGTCAATCTGTGCTGAGTTCATGCCCTCAGTCTCGCGCCACCCTCAGCCTCCCGCCCTCTCCTACGACCGCCAGTGCGCCGTCCCGGTCCGTCCGCAGCACCACCGCACCCCCGGCGCGCAACGCCGCGACCGTGCCGGGCGCCGGATGGCCGTAGCTGTTGCCGGCACCGCAACTGATCAGAGCCAGCCGCGGGGCCGCCCGGCCCATCAGGCCCGGGTCCTGATACGCCGATCCGTGATGGGCGACCTTCAGCACATCCACCCTCTCCAGGGCCTCGGCCGCCGGTGATCTCGCCAGCGCCCGCTGGGCCGGGGGTTCGAGATCCCCGAGGAGCAGCAGGCGCAGTCCGGCCGACCGGACCAGCATGGCGACACTGGCGTCGTTCGGCCCCTCTGGAACCGGGTGGGCCGGGTGGGCGGGGAGCACCTGCGGATGGGGGCCCGGTGGAGGGGCCGGGAGCCGGCCCGGTGGAAGGTCCGGGAGCCGGCCCGGTGGAGGGCTCGGGGGCGGCCACACCACCTGCCAGGACAACTCCCCCGCGCGGCGCTGTTCCCCGGCGGCGGCCCGCGTCACGGGAACCCGCCGGGCCGCCGCGTGTCTGCGTACGAACGCGGCCTGGTCCGCGGGCTCTTCGAAGCCGGTGGTCTCGATCGCGGCCACCGCCCTCCCGCGCAGCACACCGGGCAGGCCCGCCACGTGATCGGCGTGGAAGTGGGTGAGCACGACCAGCGGAATCCTCGTGATGCCGAGTGAGCGCAGGCAGTGGTCGACGAGCTGCGGATCGGGTCCCGCGTCCACCACCACACCGGCGCCACCGCCCGCCGCGAGCACCATGGCGTCACCCTGCCCCACGTCGCACATCACCAGCCGCCAACCGGGCGGCGGCCAGCCCGTGATCACCCGGGTCACCGGTGGGGGCTGTACCAACACGAGCACCAGCACCAGGCCGCAGACACCGCACCACCAGGGATGCCCGAGCAGCCGCCGCCCCACGAGCAGCACGACCAGCGTCACGGCCGCGAGCAGCGCCGCACCCGCCCAACTGCCCGGCCAGTCCACGCCCGCTCCCGGCAGCGCGGCCCCCGTACGGGCGACCTCCGCGATCCACTCGGCGGGCCACTGCGCGCACCACGCCAGGGCCTTGGCCACGGGCATCGCCATCGGTGCCGTGGCCAGCGCGGCGAAGCCCAGCACCGTGGCCGGAGCGATCGCGAACTCCGCGATCAGGTTGCACGGCACCGCCACCAGGCTCACCCGCGCCGACAGCACGGCGACGACGGGCGCGCACAGGGCCTGCGCGGCGGCAGCGGCGGCCAGCGCCTCGGCGAGCCGCGGCGGCACCCCGCGCCGCCGCAGCCCGGCGCTCCAGCGCGGCGCGAGCGTGAGCAGGGCGCCGGTGGCCGCGACGGAGAGCAGGAACCCGTAACTCCGCGCCAGCCACGGGTCGTACAGCACCAGCAGCAGGACCGCCGTCGCCAGCGCCGGGATGAGTGACCTGCGACGGCCGGTCGCGAGGGCGAGCAGCGCGACGGCTCCGCAGGCGGCGGCCCGCAGCACGCTCGGATCCGGCCTGCACACGACGACGAACCCGAGGGAGAGCACGCCCCCGAGCACGGCGGTCGCCCGCAGAGAGACACCGAGGCGAGGCGCGAGCCCCCGCCGCTCGGCGTGCTGCGCCAGGCCCGGCGGGCCGAGCAGCAGGGCGAGCAGAATCGTGAAATTTGCCCCCGATACAGCCAAGGTGTGCGTGAGGTCGGTCTCCTTGAAGGCCTCCACCAGCTCCGGGGTGATCCGCGAGGTGTCCCCCACGACCAGCCCCGGCAACAGCGCCCGGGCATCCGCCGGCAGTCCGTCGGTCGCCTCCCGCAACCCGGCCCGCAACCGCCCGGCGAGCCGCTGAGCGGCCGACGGTTCCCCGACCACGTGCGGTTCCGCCCGGCCCCGGACCCGCAGCACCGCCGCGACCCGGTCACCGCCCGTCATCGCGGGAGCCAGCCGCCCGCTGACCCGCAGGCGCGTCGACGGCAGCAGCCCCATCCACGGTGACCGCACCGGCCCACCCGCGGCAGGCCGCCCGCCTTCGACGGCCCCGGTCGCGGAGGCCGACCGCCCGTCCCCCACGCCCCCCGTCGCCTCACCCGCGGGGGCCGACCGCCCCTCCTCGGCCGTCCGTCCGGCCGGCCCCGGGTCGACGATCATCAGCACCGGCGTCCGCGTCCCCACGGTCGCGCCGCCGGCCTGCCGCACGCGCCGCACCTCGGCCTCGATCAGCACGGCCGTCGGAGTGACGTGATCGCCCCGGACCTTCGGCCGGGTGAGCCGGGGATCGGAGGTCAGCTCCACCTCGGCGGTCGCCGTCGCGTACTCCCGCGCCAGGCCGGGCACAGGTCCCCGGCGCAGATCGGCCCCGTGCAGCCCGGCCGAGGCGGCAGCCGCGGCCACGCACAGCAGCACGGCTGCGGCCGACGCTCGCGGCCAGGAGGCCCACCCCGCCCGCCGGGCGAGTGGCAGCAGGCCGACGGCGGCCAGACAGCCGGTCACGACGGCGAGGACCCACCCCGGCGGCGCGTCCAGCACCAGTGCCGCCGTGCCCCAGGCCGCCAGGGCCGGTGGGACGAGCCGCAGGTCCGTGGGTCCTTCCTGCCGCGGACGGGAGCTGCCCAGCCGCTTGCCGGAAGCGGCGTGCACGGACGAACGGGCGGGAGAGGCAGCCCCGGTGGTGGGAAGGACCGATCCGGCGGTGAACGTCTCAGGCGCCGCCCCGTCCTGCCGCGCCGACGGCTCATGGGCCCTCCTCATGGCCGTACGAGGTTCCGCAAATCGGCGAAGCGCCGGTCGCCGATGCCGTTCACCTCGCGCAGCTCGTCCACCGACCGGAAGCCGCCGTGCTGCGTGCGGTAGTCGATGATGTGCTGCGCCAGCACCGGGCCGACCCCCGGCAAGGTGTCGAGCTGGTCGGCGGTGGCCGTGTTGAGCGAGACGGGAGCCCCCGGCATCACACCGCCCGCCGCCGCACCGCCCGTGCCCCCGGCAGCAGTACCGGCCGCCCCGGTCCCCGCCCCAGTCCCCGCAGCGGGAACCGGTGCTCCGACGATCACCTGCTCCCCGTCCACGAGGAACCGGGCGCGGTTGAGGCCGTCGGTCTTCGCGCCGGGCTTCACCCCGCCCGCCGCGCGCAGTGCGTCCGCCACACGTGAGCCGGCCGGCAGCCGGTGGATCCCGGGTTCACGGACCTTGCCGCCGACGTCCACGACGATCTCGGCCGCCCCTGCCGCACCCGCCCCGCCTGTCGCCTTCACCGCCCCCGCGGGCCCACCCCCTCCTCGTTCCGCCTCGGCCTGTCCGCCCTGTCCCTGCTGCCCCTGCTGCTCGTAGGGTGCCGCCGCGCGCACCACCTCGGGCGGCCGCACGGACTGGGTCCGGCCCGCCCAGAAGTGCTGCACCGCGAACGCCGCGGCGACGACGAGCACCACTGTCAACGCCAGCACGCTCCGCGGCTCCAGGCCACACCTCGCCTGCAACCACACGGGCATCCGCTCCCGCACCGCGAGCCCGACCCGCTCCCGCCAGGTCCCTTCCCCAAGCCGGCCGTCCCCTCCGACTGTCCCGGCGCCCGCCCCACCGTCGACACCGGCACCGAAACGGACGCCGATGCCGTGGCCGACACCGAGACCGGCACCGGCACCGGCACCGGCGGGGACACGGACAGACTCCGCATCAGATTCCACACCGGCTTCCGCGATGGCCCCCGCCCCCGGCCGATCCAGCCCGCGCCCAGCACGTCCTACGGCAACCGTCTCCTCGGGCGGACCGTGCCCCGACTCCCGCCGTCCCCCGGCCCGTTCGGCATGCTCGCCGAAGAGCACCTCCGCGCGTCGGCGGAGTTCCTCCGCCGAGGCCTGACGATGCCGTGCCCGGCCGCGTGCGACAGGCCGGTGGCGGCGGTGGCGGACGCGGCCGTCGGACGCCGGTCCACGGCCCGGCCCGCTGGTCGCAGTCGCTGTGCGTGAACGTGATCGAAGTGCCATGCGACGAGGATCGGCCACCCCGGCACACTCGCGATGATCTTGGTCAATTCCCGGGGACAACGGACGGCTTGTGGAAATCGCGGCCACCCACACGGGTGATCAGAGGCCGCCGCGCCCCGCCGTGACCGTTCACTGCGGCGAAACCACGACCCCCAGCAACCCGGGCCCCGTGTGCGCCCCGATCACCGCCCCGACCTCGCTGACATGCAGATCGGCGAGCCCGGGCACCCGTGCCCGCAGCCGGTCGGCGAGGGCCGACGCCCGGTCCGGGGCGGCGAGATGGTGGACGGCGACGTCGACCCGGGCGCTGCCCGCACGCTCGGCCGCGATCTCCTCAAGGCGGGCGATCGCCTTCGACGCGGTCCGCACCTTCTCCAGCGGTTCGATACGGCCGTCGGCCAGTTGCAGCAGCGGCTTCACCGCGAGCGCCGAGCCCAGCAGGGCCTGCGCGGCACCGATACGGCCGCCGCGGCGCAGATAGTCGAGGGTGTCGACGTAGAAGTAGGCGGACGTACCCGCGGCCCGCTTCTCCGCGGCCGTCACAGCCTCGTCCATGGTGCCGCCCGACTCCGCCGTCTCCGCCGCGGCGAGCGCGCAGAAGCCGAGCGCCATCGCGATCATGCCGGTGTCCACCACCCGCACCGGCACCGGCGCCTGCCGCGCGGCGACGACGGCCGCGTCGTACGTACCGGAGAGCTCCGCGGAGAGATGGAGGGAGACGATGCCGGTGGCGCCGGACTCGGCGACCTTGCGGTATGTCTCCTCGAAGAGGGCGGGGCTGGGCCGCGAGGTCGTCACGGGGCGCCGCTTCTGCAAAGCCTGCGCGAGGGCGCGGGTAGAGATCTCCGTGCCCTCCTCCAGTGCCCGGTCGCCGAGGACGACGGTCAGAGGTACCGCTGTGATGCCATGGCGCTCCATCGTCCGGGCCGGCAGGTAGGCCGTTGAATCGGTGACGATCGCGACATGGCGGGACATGAGCTGGAGGTTACCTGCCGTAGTGCCCATACGGCAGCCCGGCCCCCGCGCCCTGTGACGCGAGTGGCCGGATCAAGTGGTGCTCTCGGGGCGGGGCTTCTTCTGCCAGGGGTAGGTCGGGCGCGGTCCCGGCGCGCTGATGGCGGGCCGCGCCGGCTCCTGCGCCGGGTTCGGCTGCGGGGTCTCCGGCCAGGTCTGCCCGGCCGTGGCGGCATCGGCGGCGGGCGCCTCGGGCCACGGCCTCGCGGCCGGCTCCGGCTGCGGCTCCGACTGCGTCTCCGGCTTCTGCTTCGGCGAGGCGGCGGGCCGGGACTCCGGCCCCGACGTCCAGTGCCGCAGTGCCCCGGCCTCCATCTCGATCTGGGCGCTGAGCGTGTCCAGGTCGTCCCCCGCGAAGCGGTGGGCGCGGTCGCGGGCCGCCCAGCGCAGGGCGTCCGCCGACTGTGTGATGCGTTCGGTGCGCTCGCGCAGCTCGGGCAGCCGCTCGCCGAGCGCGCCGCGGTCGGGCTCGGACTCCAGGCGCTTCAGCTCGTCGTCCAGCTCGTGCCCGTGCGCACTGAGGCGTTCGAAGAGGCCGAGGGACTCCTTCAGGGACTCGTCCTCGGCGACGGCCGCGTGCAGCGCGTCCTGGGTGGCACGCATGGAGGTGCGCAGTTTCAGCCGGAGTTGGGCGAGTTCGCCCGCGGCGCCCGGCTGGGCGAAGGACTTCGCCCGCAGGGTGTGGTCCTCGACCGTGCGGCGGGCCTGCGTGATGCCGCGGTCCACGCCGCGCTTGGCGGCGCCGACCACCTTCACCGTGGCGTACGCACCCAGTCCGAGAAAGAGCACGAAGAGCAGGGCGAACACTGCGATCACTGCTTCCACCGACTCCTCCTCAGGCGTCTCGGCACATCCGCGCCGCTCTTCAACGGTAAACGCAACAGGCAGGCCCGGAGTTCCAGAAAAACCCCGAACCTGCCCGTAGGGGACCACCCCGAGAGCGGTCCGCGGTGCCTGGCGGCTACGCCGGAACGATGTTCACCAGCTTCGGCGCCCGCACGATCACCTTCCGGATCCCGGCCCCGCCCAGCGCGGCGACGACCTTCTCGTCGGCCAGGGCGACCTTCTCCAGCTCGTCCTCGGCGATCGACGGCGAGACCTCCAGCCGCGCCTTGACCTTGCCCTTGATCTGGACGACGCAGGTCACGGTCTCGTCGACCACGTACGCCGGGTCGGCCACCGGGAAGTCCTGGTGGACCACCGAGTCCTCGTGTCCCAGCTTGCGCCACAGCTCCTCGGCGATGTGCGGGGCCAGCGGCGCGACCATCAGCACCAGCGGCTCGGCCACGGACCGCGACACCGGCCCGCCCGCCTTGGTCAGGTGGTTGTTCAGCTCGGTGACCTTGGCGATGGCGGTGTTGAACCGCATGCCCTCCAGGTCTCCGCGCACGCCGTCGATCGCCTTGTGCAGGGCGCGCACCGTCTCCTCGTCAGGCTCGGCGTCGACGACGGTGACCTCGCCGGTCGCCTCGTCGACGATGTTGCGCCACAGCCGCTGCAGCAGCCGGAACTGGCCCACGACCGCGCGCGTGTCCCAGGGCCGGGACACGTCCAGCGGGCCCATGGCCATCTCGTACAGCCGCAGTGTGTCGGCGCCGTACTCCTCGCAGATCTCGTCCGGAGTGACCGCGTTCTTCAGGGACTTGCCCATCTTGCCCAGCAGCCGGGAGACCTTCTCGCCCTGGTAGTAGTAGGCGCCGTCGCGCTCCTCCACCTCGGCGGCCGGCACCGCGATGCCACGGCTGTCGCGGTAGACGTAGGCCTGGATCATGCCCTGGTTGAACAGCTTGTGGAACGGCTCGGCCGAGGAGATGTGCCCCAGGTCGTACAGCACCTTGGACCAGAAGCGCGCGTACAGCAGGTGCAGCACGGCGTGCTCGGCGCCGCCGACGTACAGGTCGACACCGCCGTGCGGCTGCCCCTCGCGCGGGCCCATCCAGTACCGCTCGATCTCCGGGTCGACCAGCTGCTCGCTGTTGTGCGGGTCCAGGTAGCGCAGCTCGTACCAGCAGGAACCGGCCCAGTTGGGCATGGTGTTGGTCTCGCGGCGGAACGTGCGCGGACCACGGCCATCGCCCAGGTCCAGCGTGACGTTGACCCAGTCCTCGTTGCGCGACAGCGGCGTCTCGGGCTGGGTGTCGGCGTCGTCCGGGTCGAAGGTGCGCGGCGAGTAGTCCTCGACCTCGGGCAGCTCCAGCGGCAGCATCGACTCGGGCAGCGCGTGGGCGATGCCGTCCTCGTCGTAGACGATCGGGAAGGGCTCGCCCCAGTAGCGCTGACGGCTGAACAGCCAGTCGCGCAGCCGGAAGTTGACGGTGCCCTCGCCGATGCCGGACCGCTCCAGCCACTCGGTGATGCGCGCCTTGGCGTCGACGACCCCCAGGCCGTCCAGGGAGACACCCTCGCCCGTGGAGTTGACGATCTTCGCGTCGTACGACACGAAGGCGGCGTCCCACGTCGAGGTGTCGGTGCCGCGGCCGTCGGTCGGCTCGACGACGCAGGTGATCGGCAGCTCGAAGGCGCGCGCGAACTCGAAGTCACGCGTGTCGTGTGCCGGGACCGCCATGATCGCGCCGGTGCCGTAGCCCATCAGCACGTAGTCGGCGATGAAGACCGGGATCTGCTCGCCGTTGACCGGGTTGGTCGCGTAGGCGCCGATGAAGACGCCGGTCTTCTCCTTGGCCTCGGCCTGCCGCTCCACGTCGGACTTGGACGCGGCCTGCGCGCGGTAGGCGGCGACGGCGTCCCCGGGGGTCGCGTGGCCGCCGGTCCACGCCTCGTGGGTGCCCTCCGGCCAGGCGGCCGGGGTGAACTTCTCGACCAGCGGGTGCTCGGGCGCCAGCACCATGTAGGTGGCGCCGAACAGGGTGTCCGGGCGGGTGGTGAAGACCGTGATGCGCTCGCCGTCGATGGGGAAGTCGACGCGGGCGCCCTCGGAGCGGCCGATCCAGTTGCGCTGCTGCAGCTTGATGGCCTCGGGCCAGTCCAGCTCCTCCAGGTCCTCCAGCAGCCGGTCGGCGTAGGCCGTGATGCGCATGTTCCACTGGCGCAGCTTGGCCTTGAAGACCGGGAAGTTGCCGCGCTCGGAGCGGCCGTCGGCGGTGACCTCCTCGTTGGCCAGCACGGTGCCCAGCCCGGGGCACCAGTTGACCGGCGCGTCGGAGGCGTAGGCCAGCCGGAACTCGCCCAGGACGTCGGCCTGCTCGGCGGCGCTCAGCTCGCTCCACGCGCGCGTGTGGCCCGGTACGGGCCGCTCACCCGACTCGAACCGGTCGATCAGTTCGGAGATCGGGCGGGCCTTCCCGGCCTCGTGGTCGTACCAGGAGTTGAAGATCTGCAGGAAGATCCACTGGGTCCACTTGTAGTACTCCGGGTCGATCGTGGCGAACGACCGGCGGTTGTCGTGGCCCAGGCCCAGCCGGCGCAGCTGGGACTTCATGTTCTCCATGTTGGCTTCGGTGGACGCGCGCGGGTGCGTGCCGGTCTGCACCGCGTACTGCTCGGCGGGCAGGCCGAAGGCGTCGAAGCCCAGGGTGTGCAGAACGTTGTGGCCGGTCATGCGCTGGAAGCGGGCGTAGACGTCCGTGGCGATGTAGCCCAGCGGGTGGCCGACGTGCAGACCCGCACCCGAGGGGTACGGAAACATGTCCATGATGAACTTCTTGGGCCTGGCGACGGTCCCCTGGTCGCCCGCCAGGTCACCCTTCGGGTTGGGCGCGCCGTAGGTGCCGTCGGCGTCCCAGAAGTCCTGCCAGCGTGCTTCGATCTCGGCAGCCGTCGCGGCCGTGTAGCGGTGCGGCGCTGCCACCTCGGAGGCGGCAGCGGGGTTCGTCTCGCTCATGATCCTCAAAGCTCCATCGATCGTCTCTGCCTGCGGCTGTGTCGTTCGAGAAACGAAAAATCCCCTCACACAGGAGGGGACGCCGCGCCGATTCCGGCCACTCGACTCGTCCGGTGGCCGGGACTGATCAGCGCGGCCCGCTAAGCAGAAGGCGTACGGCACGCATGGCGTTAGGGTACCGCAGCCCCCCTTCGCACCGCGACGCGCTTCCGAGGGGCTGTCTCGGCACCCAAAAAGCTGAACATGGGTCAAAAGTTACTTCGCGTAACAGCCGCTATGGGACATCACAACAGCCACATTGTCCTTTGATAACAACGCAATAACTCAAACCTCGTACCCATCGGTATGGCGCCGCTTAGAGTGCAGCAGCGGGACCGCTTTCCCGAACCGCTCGGAGTTGCCCCCATGAACGCTCATCGCAGTAACAGCTCGCTACGCCCGGTCACCGGGATGTGGGGAGGCCGGCCGTGACGAACTACGACTCCACGGTCGACGACACGTTCGCCGAGTTCCTCGACTTCGGCGCCGGCGTGCTGTCCCTCGTGTTCCTCTCCTGCTCGGTGATCTGGGGCCTCGTCGCCCAGGACCGGGTCCTGCTGGACACGCGCAGGCGCATCCTGGCGCAGGCCGTGCACCGGACCACCGCGGTCGCCTCGATCGTCTTCCTCCTGGTGCACATCGGAGTCAAGCTGGCTCTCGCCCACACCACGTGGGTCGCGGTGTTCATCCCCTTCGGGCTCATCGCCAGCGACAACGACGAGATCATGGGCCGGTCGTTCCTCGTCGGCCTCGGCACCCTGGCCAGCATGCTCATGATCTTCGTGGGCGTCACGGGCGCGCTGCGCAACCGTTTCGCGTCCCCGGCGCCCGTCGCGGCCCGCTGGCGGGCCATGCACATGCTGGCCTACCCGGCCTGGTGCGCCGCCCTGGTCCACGGCCTCTACGCGGGCCGCCAGGCCAAGCCGATCTTCGTCATCCTGTACTGCCTGTCCCTGGCCGGTGTGGCCGGAGCCCTCGCCCTGCGCGCCGCTCCGCGCCCGGTCAAGCGCAAGGTCGCCGACAAGTTCGCCCAGTTCATCGGCCCGGGGGAGAGCCAGGGGCGCAGGGACCTGGAGGAGAGCCGGGCCCGGGCGGGCACGGGCTCCGCGCTGCCCGGCTACGGGAGCCGGGACAAGCCCGTGGGGGCCATGGCCTCCCCGTCGGGCCCGCTGTACGAGAAGGCGGAGCGCGCCGCGCCGCAGGAGTCCACGAACGGCTTCGCCGCGGCCTACCGGGCCGTCTCGAGCCCGCCCCTGGGCCAGCAGGCGTTCGCACCGGGGCCGACCGACCGCGCGGAACTGCCGCTGGACATGCAGCCCACCCAGACCATCCCGACCGTGGACGGCCCCTCCAGCACCTCGGGCAACTGGCCGATCCCGTCCCCGCCGCCGGTCGGCGAGGCTCCGCCGTCGGCCTACGACCCGCTCCAGGACACGGGCTTCAACATCCCGCCCTACGACCCCCTGCAGGACACCGGACAAAGCATCCCGGCCTATGGCAATCCAGGCGCCGCCGGCTACGGATCGAGTGACGTGTACGACACGGGTGAGACGAACGCCGTCTACGACACGTACTACCCGAACGACACGTACAACAGCGGTCCCGCCACTGAAACACTGCCCGGTGCGTCCTACGACTTCGACGCTCCGGGCTCGGGCGAACCTTGGAACACGCCTTCCGGAGGCTTTAAGTGAACGAGGCTTTGCCTGACGTACCCGAAGTCCGCGTGGTCGGCCTTCCCCAGCTCACGTCTGGCTTCGACCTTGTCGATCGGCTCGATCTGCCCATGCACCTGAAGGTGCACGGGCCACTCGAGCCGATGGGCGGCGAGCAGCTCGCGCAACTCGCCGAACGCATCAACCTCAAGGGCCGCGGCGGCGCGGGCTTCCCCTTCCACAAGAAGCTGCGCTCGGTCGCCGAGGCGGCGATCAAACGCGGCGTCCGGCCGGTCGTCGTCGTGAACGGCAGCGAGGACGAACCGGCCTGCCGCAAGGACACGGTGCTCATCAACCGTGCCCCGCACCTGATCCTGGACGGCGCGCTGCTGTGCGCCGAAGCACTGGGTGCCCGCACGCTCGTGGTGGGGGTCACCCGTGAGTCCACACAGCGCTCCATGGAGGCCGCGCTCGCCGAACGCGGGCTCAGCAACGGCCGCAGATCGGCTCTGCGCGCGCGTGTGCAGCGCAACCCGGTCCGTATGGTCACCGGCGCCGCCGCGTCGCTGATCCGCTCCATCGACGGCGGACCGGCGATCCCGCCGGGCCGCAAGGTCAGCGCCTCGCAGAACGGCGTCGGCGGCGCGCCCACGCTGCTGTCCAACGCCGAGACGTTCGCCCAACTGGCCATCGCGGCCCGCATCGGCCCGGAGCGCTACGGCAACACCGGCCTGTACGACGAGCCGGGCACGGTCATGCTCACGGTCTCCGGTGCGGTCGCCCGCCCCATGGTGATCGAGGTCCCGACGGGCGTGCCGCTGCGGTACGTCCTCCAGCTCGCCGGCGCCCCGCCGGTGCCCCAGGGCGTGCTCACCGGCGGCTACCACGGCAAGTGGATCGACGCGGCGACGGTCAACGAGGCGATCGTCTCCCGCAACTCCCTGGACGCGGTGGGCGGCGCGCTCGGCGCCGGCGCGATCCTGCCGATCACTCAGGAGACCTGCCCCCTGGGCGAGTCACTGCGTGTCGCCCAATGGCTGGCGGAGGAGAGCGCGGGCCAGTGCGGCCCCTGCTACCTCGGCCTGCCGGCCGCCGCGCGTGGCCTGGAGGACATCCTCAACGGCGGCGGACCGGCCGCCCTGGAAGCCCTCAAGCAGGTCGCCAAGAACGTGAAGCGACGCGGCGCGTGCTCGCATCCCGACGGCTCCGCGATGTTCATCGAGTCGACCATCAAGGCGTTCACGGACGACCTGGCCGCCCATGTCCTCGGGAACGGCTGCGGACGGCCCGTGGAGGGCGTTCTGCCGCTCTTCGAGGGCGGCAGGGCCCCTACGGGCATCCCGGGCGGCGGCGAGTCCGAGGAGAACGGCCCCAGCCGCCAGAAGATCTTCGTCGACTGGACGCTGTGCCGGGGCCACGGCCTGTGCGCGGACATCCTCCCCGAGGTGTTCCAGCTCGGCGCCGACGGCTTCCCGACCGTGGCGCAGGCGAAGGTGCCGCGGTACGCCGAGGACAAGGCTCTACGCGCGGTGCGCCGCTGCCCGGCGCTGGCCCTGCGCATCGAGGAGGACACGCGCGCTCAGGGCGGCGCGCCGTCCCGCAACCTCCCCGTCCTGTCCCAGGGCCGCGGCCGCCGCGCTCTCGGCCGCTGATCAGACGTCGTACGGCGGGCTTCCCCAGGGGAGCCCGCCGTAGGCGTACCAGTGCTACCGCACCCGGAAGCCGCACACGAAGAAGGCGGGCCATCCGATCGGATGGCCCGCCTTCTCATCTGCTGTGGAGCTAAGGAGAATTGAACTCCTGACCTCCTGCATGCCATGCAGGCGCTCTACCAACTGAGCTATAGCCCCTTGCTGCGCCCCTCCGGGTTTCCCCGGCGGCGACGCCAACATTACTGGTCCTCCGGGCCCAACACCAAATCGATTTCCCCTCGCACGGAGATGCCCGTTATGCCGGATTTACACCGACTGTGCGGAGCTAAGCCGTGACGAACGAATAGAACCGCTTGAGCGTGCAGTGCTCCTCCAGAAGCCGGCCGTAGATCGGCTCGCCCTCCAGTTCGCGGTACGTCTCGATCGGGTCGCCCTTTATGATCAGCGCCCGCGCGCACTCCTCGCACCAGTACTGGTAGTCGGGATTGATCGGCTCCATGTCGCGGACGATCGGAGTCCCGCTGCCACACCAGTCGCATTTCCGCCTGTGTGCACCCATCGATCAGCTCCAGCTGTGGCCGCAGGCCGTGCACACGTAGGAGATCCCGCCGTTGTCGCCGAGCATCTGGGCCACGTGCGCGGATCCGCAGGAAGGGCAGCTGAGGCGGGTGGACATCTCCCATGTCAACGCTGCTCCGAGGAGGTGGTCGACCTCCTCGAGGATGCTCGCAGGCATCGCTACTCCCTCCCGTCGGGCCGCGCCCCCTTCCGGCCGTTTGATTCTGCCACGACCGGACCAATACGGTCAGCGACGCCTCAGTACCAGTCCGGACACGGCAACCCGGCGGGGCCGTAGAGGTATACGCCTCAGAGTGCCCCGATGACTCAAGAGGGAGCATGAAAAATCCCGTCCCCTGACGGGAACGGGATCTTGAAGCGTGGAGCTAAGGAGAATTGAACTCCTGACCTCCTGCATGCCATGCAGGCGCTCTACCAACTGAGCTATAGCCCCTCGTGTTCCTTCCCGGCGGGCCGGGCGAACAAGAAGAACTTTAGCCTGCGACCTGCCGGAAAGTGAAATCCGGGGGTCAGTCGTCGTCGCCGAGCACCGGTTCCGGCAGGGTGCCGGCGTTGTGCTCCAGCAGGCGCCAGCCGCGGGCGCCTTCACCGAGGACGGACCAGCAGCAGTTGGAGAGGCCGCCGAGGCTCTCCCAGTTGTGGGAGTCCAGGGCGAGGAGACGGCCGATGGTGGTGCGGATGGTGCCGCCGTGGCTGACCACGACGAGCGTGCCGTCCTGGGGGAGCTTCTCGGCGTGCCGCAGCACCACGGGGGCGGCACGGTCCGCGACCTCGGTCTCCAGCTCGCCACCGCCGCGGCGCACCGGCTCGCCGCGCTTCCACGCGGTGTACTCGTCGCCGTACCGGGCGATGATCTCCTCGTGCGTCAGGCCCTGCCAGGCGCCCGCGTACGTCTCGCGCAGCGCCTCGTCGTGGGTCACGTCGAGGTCCGTGAGCGCGGCGAGTTCGGCGGCCGTGTTCGCGGCCCGCTTCAGGTCGGAGGCGACGATCGCGTCCGGCTTCAGGGCGACCAGCAGCCGGGCCGCGCGCCGGGCCTGGGCGACGCCGGTCTCGGTGAGCTCGACGTCCGTGGTGCCCTGGAAGCGGCGCTCCACGTTCCACGCGGTCTGGCCGTGCCGCCAGAGGATGATGCGGCGGCCCCGGCCCGTGCCGGCGGACGCCTCAGCGAAGGAGGTCACCGCCAGTCACCGTCCAGCTCCGCCGCCTCCTCGGCCGCTCGCAGCTTGGCGTGCTCCTCGGCCTTGCCGCGGGTGGCCTTGGCGTCCTCGGGCAACTCCAGCTCGGGGCAGTCCTTCCACAGCCGCTCCAGGGCGTAGAAGACGCGCTCCTCGCTGTGCTGGACGTGGACGACGATGTCGACGTAGTCGAGCAGCACCCAGCGGGCCTCGCGGTCGCCCTCGCGGCGCACCGGCTTGGCGCCGAGCTCCTTGTTGAGGCGCTCCTCGATCTCGTCGACGATCGACTTGACCTGGCGGTCGTTGGGCGCGGAGGCCAGCAGGAAGGCGTCCGTGATGGACAGCACGTCACTGACGTCGTAGGCGACGATGTCGTGTGCCAGCTTGTCGGCGGCCGCCTGGGCGGCGGTGTTGATCAGCTCGTGAGAGCGGTCGGTCACGGTCACTACAAGGCTTTCCGTCGGCGGTCACTTGCCCCCAAGGGTCTCACGGACCGCCGTGCGCCCCCCACGCGATTGCGTGGACCACGTGGGGAGCGCACTCCTGCCGACTGGTCGGACTACGGCTTGTAGTCCTGCCCGAGGACGACGGCGACGTCGGCGCTCGCGGAGATCTTGCCCTTGGTGACGGAGCCCGGGGGCAGACCCAGGGTCTTGGCGACCTCGGCCGCGTCGGCCTTGTCGGCGGCGTCGGCGTAGGTGACCTTGGACGTGGCCTGGGCGGAGCCGGGCGTGCCGCCCTCCAGGAAGGTGAAGCCGCCGTTGAGGAGCACGACGCGGGCCTTCTCCGTGTTGTCCTTCACACCGGTGGCGTTCTGGACGGCGACGCTGACGGCGGCGCCCTTGTCGGGGCTCTTGGCGGTGCCGCCGAGGACGTTCTTGACCACACCCGCACTGGCCTGGGCGCTGAGCGTGCCGTCGCCCTGGACGGGCAGCAGGTCGGTCCGGTAGTCACCGCCCTTGGCGAGGTCGGAGAGCCCGGCGAGGAAGGTGCCGAGGTCCTTGTCGGTCAGGGACGGGTCGAGGATCTGCTGAAGCGTCTGGATCGTGGTCGTCGCGGCCTGCGGGTCGGAGGACAGCTTGCGCAGGACGCCCTGCAGGACCTGCCCGAAGCGCTCCAGCTGGGCGTTCTGCGCCTCGCCGGGGGCGCGGTAGGTGGCGTAGGCGACGGCCATCTTGCCGCTGAGGGTCTGGGCCTTGCCCTTGTTGACCAGGGGGGCCTCGCCCTTCTTCTTGGCGGCGGGGTCGGGGACGGCCGTGTCGGTGTCGACGTCGATGTTGCCGACGATGTCGACGAGGTTCTGCAGGTAGGGGGTGTCCAGGCGCCAGGTGCCCTGGATGTCGGTGCCGAGGACCGTGTCGAGCGCGTCGCGGGTGCCGTCGGAGCCGTCGTCCTCGACCGACTTGGCGAGCGTCGTCGTGGTGCCGTCGTCGCTGGTCAGGGCAAGGGAGTTGGGCAGCAGGACAGTCGTGCCGCGCTTGGTGGTGGTGTTGTCGACGAGGAGGGCCGTGGCGGTGCCGCCGCCCTTGACCTCGTGCAGGTGGACGACGATCACGTCGCGCTTCTGGGCGCCCGCGGCCGTCGCCGTGCCCGTCGCGGGGTCGCCGGAGGACAGGCCGGGCAGCTTCCCCGCGTACCAGAGGTAACCGACGCCGCCGACCGCGGCGAGCGCGAGGACGACGACCAAGGCGACGATCCGGCTGCGGGCGCGGCGCCGGGCCTCCTCACGGCGCTCGGTGCGGTTCTCGGTGAACTTCAGCCAGTCGATGACGTCTTCGGAGTTGTCGTCGGGCTCCTCGACGAAGGCGAACTGCTCGGTGTGGTAGTCCCGCTGGGGGCCGCCCCGGAGGTCCTCGTCGTCGGCCGGGCCCGCCTGCTGCGGGATGTGGGCGGTCTGTTCGGCGACGCGGGGCTGCTGGGCCGTACCGGCGCCGGCCGCGGCCTGGCCATAGGGGTCGTGAGCGGCGGTGCCGCCCTGCTGCCCGGAGGCGTAGGGGTCGTACGAGCCGTAGCCGGGCTGCTGCCCGCTCGTGCCGTAGTCGTACGCGGGCGGGGGCTGCTGCCCGCCCTGGGCGTACGGGTCGTAGCCGTAGCCCTGCTGTTGCTGCTGGGCGTACGGGTCGTACGTCTGCTGCTGGGTCTGCTGGGCCTGGACCTGCCGGTAGACAGGCTGGCCGTACTCGTCGTAGCCGACGAGTTCGTACTGGTCGCCCCCGTACCCCGGGTCGTATCGGTCGTTCACCGGTGCCCCTCTCGGCTCACTCGCCGCGGTACAGCTCGCGCTTGTCGATATAGCGCACGACTCCGTCCGGCACCAGGTACCAGATGGGGTCGCCCTTGGCGACTCTCGCACGGCAGTCCGTGGAGGAGATGGCGAGGGCGGGCACCTCGACGAGCGAGACACCGCCCTCCGGGAGTCCTGGGTCGTTCAGGTGGTGCCCCGGCCGGGTGACCCCGATGAAGTGCGCGAGGGAGATCAGTTCCTCGCTGTCCCGCCAGGTGAGGATCTGGGAGAGCGCGTCGGCGCCGGTGATGAAGAACAGGTCCGTGTCGGGGTTGAGCGCGCGCAGGTCGCGCAGCGTGTCCACGGTGTAGGTGGGGCCGCCGCGGTCGATGTCGATGCGGCTCACGGAGAACTGGGGGTTCTCCGCGGTCGCGATGACCGTCATCAGGTAGCGGTCCTCGGCCGGGGAGACCTTGCGGTGGCTCTTCTGCCAGGGCTGGCCGGTCGGGACGAAGACCACCTCGTCGAGGTGGAACGCCGCGGCGACCTCGCTGGCCGCGACCAGGTGCCCGTGGTGGATCGGGTCGAAGGTACCGCCCATGACGCCGAGGCGGCGCTTGCCCGGCTGGGGCCGACCGTTTCCGGGACCGTCGATCTGGCGGTGCTCCGTGGCGGCACGCCGGGGCCCCGAGTGTCGCTCGGTGCCGCTCGCCGTGTCCTGTGCCGGGTCGCACGGCGTCTCGTTCGCCGGACCGGTAGGCATGTCCTGCTCTCCCATGCGTGCAGACCCTACCGGCCCTGCCTGAGGGGTCCTTGCACCGTGCCCGCCCCGGGCGGGCACAGTGCAAGGACCCCTGAGGGTCCGGCCGCCCCTGTGGTCCCTGGGGCGCCCCGCGCGGGGCGCCCGGCCGGGCTCAGCGGTCGCGGTTGAAGCGGGTGGTGATCCACAGCAGGAGCAGCAGGGCGAAGAGGGCGCCGCCACCGGTGAGGTAGGGGCTGAGGCTTTCGTGGTTACCGCCGTGCTCCTCGCCCTCGGCGGCGAGGGTGACCAACTGGGCAGCGGTGCTGTGGAAGCTCATCTTCGGCAGGACCTATCGCGTGTGGGCGGGTTAAAGACGTCGGCTCATCGTAAGCGGGCGCCCCGACCGCGATCACCCCGACTCCGCCTGTTGTGACACGGAGCCGGTGCGCGGTCCCGCCCGGCCCGGTCCCGGGGCCCGGCGGGGAACCTTCCCGGTGCCTCAGTCGTCCTTCCGTCTGTAGCCACGCAGCAGGAACCACGCGGTCAGCACACAGCCCACGATCATCACGAGCAGGACGTACCGCAGCATCCCCGGCCCCCCTTGCCGCTCGGCGGCGGTCGCGGCCTCGGCGAGCCAGGCGGCTGCGGGGTGGTGCTCCATGACGGTGGTCTCCTTCGCTGTACTGCCCGACCACCGTAACTCCGCCTAGGCTGGGCTCTGCCTCGGGGAAGCAAAAGGCCGCACAAGGGGCCGCAAAGGTCATACAGACGCACATGGGGGAAGACATGTCCGACGGCCACGAGCACAACGGGCACGAGCACGTGCCGAGCAGGCAGCGCAGGCGCTTCCCCGGAATCTCCTCGCGTACGTACGAGCACCCGGCCGACCGCTCCGCCCTGGTGGCCCTGCGCAAGCTGAGCGGTTTCGACACGGTGTTCAAGGCGCTCAGCGGCCTGCTGCCCGAGCGCAGTCTGAGGCTGCTGTTCCTGTCCGACTCGGTGCGGGTCTCGGACCAGCAGTTCTCGCATCTGAACGTGATGCTGAGGGACGCCTGCTACATCCTGGACCTGGAGAAGGTCCCGCCGATGTACGTGAACCAGGACCCGCAGCCGAACGCGATGTGCATCGGCCTGGACGAGCCGATCATCGTGGTCACGACGGGGCTCGTCGAGCTGCTCGACGAGGAGGAGATGCGGGCGGTCGTCGGGCACGAGGTGGGGCACGCGCTGTCCGGGCACTCGGTCTACCGGACCATCCTGCTGTTCCTGACCAGCCTCGCCGTCCGGGTCGCCTGGATCCCGCTGGGCAATCTCGCGATCATGGCGATCGTGACCGGGCTGCGCGAGTGGTTCCGCAAGTCGGAGCTGTCCGCGGACCGGGCGGGGCTGCTGGTCGGGCAGGATCTCCAGGCGTCCATGCGGGGCCTGATGAAGATCGCGGGCGGCAACCACCTGCACGAGATGAACGTGGACGCGTTCCTCGCCCAGGCCGATGAGTACGAGGCCGGGGGCGACCTGCGCGACTCGGTGCTGAAGATCCTGAACGTGCTGCCGCGCTCCCACCCCTTCACCACCGTGCGGGCCGCCGAGCTGAAGAAGTGGGCGGAGTCGCGGGACTACCAGCGGATCATGGACGGCCACTACCCGCGGCGCGACGAGGACAAGGACACCTCGGTGCGGGACTCCTGGCGGGACTCGGCGAACCACTACACGACCCATGTGAAGAACTCCAAGGACCCGCTGATGAAGCTGGTCACGGACCTCGCCGGCGGCGCCGGCGACCTGGGCGACCGTGTCCGCCGGGGCTTCGGCGGCTTCGCGAACCCAGCTCAGAAGCCGCCCCGGGGGCCCGAGACGCCGGACCCGTCGGACAGCCCCTCGGACGACTCCCCTGAGGACGGCCGACCGCCGCGCGACGGCAGCTGAGGCGTCCGCACACGCCTTGGAAGTACGCCCTGAAGGCACGCCCTGAAAGCAAGCCCTGGAAGCACGCTCCGGAAGCCGCCTCACACCCTCGGCTGCGCGCTCGTCGCCAGGGTGCCGCACAGGGCCGTGGCGCTGCCCGTGGCGTAGGGGTCCGTGCCCGCGGGGCCGCCTTCCTTGGCCGTCTGGCCGGCCAGGAGGGGGCGCAGGTGGTTCGTGGAGTCCTCGGCGCAGGAGAGCGGGCCGGCCTGGACGTAGGAGACGACCAGCTGGCCCTGGTGCAGGCGCAGGTCGTCGCGGTCGAAGCGGAAGTGCAGCTCGCGCCGGACGGTGAACAGGGAGACCTCGGCCTTGCCTCCGGCCCCGGCCGGCCGCAGCGCGTACACGAGCGTGTGGTCGGCGGTGACCTCCAGCGTGGAGGAGTTGACCTCGGCGGCCTGGAGCGTGCCCTGGACCCGCACCTTGCGGTCGGCCAGCTCGGCGCGGGAGGGGTCGAAGCGGACGAGCCAGCCGGTGGGCGCGTGGCGTCCGTCGGCGGTGGGGCGGGCGAAGCTCTGGTCGAACTGGTCCAGCTGGTCGGAGTCCAGCAGGACGCGGACGGCGCGGACCTCTCCGCCCATGAGCACGTCCGGGTCGAGGGAGGAGCGGACGACGTAGTCCTTGGCGGTGGTCAGGGCGCTGACGACCTGGCTGTCCGAGAAGTGCGCGGTGCGCCGCGAGGCGGGCAGCGGCACGCCCTCCGCGCCGCTCTTGAACTGTGCGGCGGGGCTGCGCTCGTACAGGTACGCCGTGTCGGCCGTGCCGGGCACCTTGCCCTCGGGGGCGAGCGGGATGACGGTCATCCGCAGGGGCTCGGCGGACTCCCGGGCTGCGGGGGTCTGGTAGGGGTGGCGTACCCCCATGTAGATGGCGGTGCCGAACGCGAGGGCGATCAGCAGGACCAGGGCCAGGGCCTGCCGGGACAGGCCCCGGCGCAGGGGCGGCCGGCGTCGCACGGCGGGCGCGTGGTCGGCGATGCGCTCCTGCGCGGAGAACTCCTGGAGGCGGGCAGCACGGACGAACGACTCGTCGAAGACGACGGATCGGTACTCGTCCTCTCCACCTCCGGGAGCGCCCTCGGGTGTCCCCTCAGGTGGGTCTCCAGGCCCGCCCATATCTTCAGGGTAGGTCTCCGGAAGCTCGGGTAAACGCCGGGCCGCACCACAAATTCTGACAGGTCCTCACCAGGAAGGGCGGGTTCCGGTCACGGGTTGCGCGGTATCACCGAGACGGCCGGCGGGGAGTAGTCGGCGGAAGCGGAGGGAGCCGCCCCGCTGCCCTGTTCCAGCCCGGTGGAGGTGGGCGCCGGCACGGGTTCCTCGCGGTTGGAGGACGCGCCCCGGTAGACCGCGGTGAAGGCCAGCGCGACCATGCCGATGCCCATCACGAGGGCGAGCACCCAGGCGACGGGGCGGTGCCAGCGGACCTGTCGGGAGTACGGCCCCGCGCCGCCGTAGCGGTCCTCGAGGATGTCGGGGTCGTCCAGCTCGTCCAGCTCGGGATCATGGCCGAAATCGCCGTGCCCGTCCGGGCCGTACCCCTCGTCGTACCGCTCGCCTCTGGAGTGGGCGCGGCGCGCCTCCGCCTCGGAGGCCTCGGCTCTCGCCTTGGCGGCGGCCAGGAGGCGCTCCACGGCGGTCGGCTCGTGCACCACGGCCGCGCGTACGAAGGCCTCGTCGAAGACCACGGAGGCGAACTCTTCGTCCGACACCCCGCGGTCGTGGTCGTCGTCGGGCTCCCGGCCGTCAGGAAACGGCGTGCCCCCCACGTCCTCCGGCACGCTTCCAGAGTAGACCTGGGGGGTCATTTTGGGCAGACGGTATGGAGATTCATCCGCCGGTTGAGACGGCGTGCACGGGGTGCCGCACGGCGCACGCGCGGCCCGGCCACCCCGCCGCACACACATGCGCCGCCGTGCAGACCCCGCGGCAGGCGGCTCAGCGCCGTACGTGCCCGTCCCCGGTGACGATGTACTTCGTGCTGGTCAGCTCGGGCAGCCCCATGGGGCCGCGGGCGTGCAGCTTCTGCGTGGAGATGCCGATCTCGGCGCCGAAGCCGAACTGGCCGCCGTCGGTGAAGCGGGTGGAGGCGTTGACCGCGACCGTGGTCGAGTCGACCAGCTGGGTGAAGCGGCGGGCGGCCTGCTGGGAGGTCGTGACGATGGCCTCGGTGTGGCCGGAGGTCCACAGCCGGATGTGCTCGACGGCCTTGTCCAGCGAGTCCACGACGGCCGCGGCGATGTCGTACGACAGGTACTCGGTCTCCCAGTCCTCGGCCGTCGCCTCGACGACGGTGGCCTTGGAGTCCTTGGCGTAGGCCTGCACGCGCTCGTCGGCGTGCACGGTGACCCCGGCCTCCGCGAGGGCGTCCAGGGCCCGCGGCAGGAACTCGGCGGCGATGTCCTGGTGGACCAGCAGGGTCTCGGCGGCGTTGCAGACGCCGACGCGCTGGGCCTTGGAGTTGATCAGGATCTCGACGGCCATGTCGAGGTCGGCCTGGGCGTCGACGTAGACGTGGCAGTTGCCGGTGCCGGTCTCGATGACCGGGACGACGGATTCCTGGACGACCGTGTTGATGAGGGAGGCGCCGCCGCGCGGGATGAGTACGTCGACCAGGCCGCGGGCGCGCATCAGCTCGCGCACGCTGTCGCGGCTCTCGCCGGGCACGAGCTGGATGGCGTCGGCGGGCAGCCCCGCCCCGCCCACGGCGTCGCGCAGGACGCGCACGAGGGCGCTGTTCGACTGGTACGCCGAGGAGGAGCCGCGCAGCAGGACGGCGTTGCCGGACTTCAGACAGAGGGCGGCGGCGTCGACGGTGACGTTCGGCCGGCCCTCGTAGATGATCCCGACGACGCCGAGCGGCACGCGGACCTGCCGCAGGTCGATGCCGTTGGGCAGCGTGGAGCCGCGTACGACCTCGCCGACCGGGTCGGGCAGCGCGGCGACGTCGCGGACGTCCGAGGCGATGGCACGGACCCGCTCGGGGGTGAGCGTGAGCCGGTCGATCATGCCCTCGCTGATGCCGGCCTCGCGGGCCTTGGCGACGTCCTTGGCGTTGGCCTCGACGATCTCGCTCGTGCGGACCTCCAGCGCGTCGGCGATGGCGAGCAGCGCGTCGTCCTTGTCGGCCCGTGGCAGCGGCGCGAGGCTCGCGGCGGCGGCCTTGGCGCGGTAGGCGGCCTCGGTGACCGGGGACATGGAGTCGTACGGCGAAAGCGTGGTCATAAGGGAAGCGTAGTGTGCCGGGCGGGACCGTTCACGGCGCGTTCCACACCCCGAGACACCTCCCGAGACATCCGCCGGAGCGGGTCAGAACGGATGAACTCCGACCGGCGAGGCCGGCGGGGGCCCGTACCCCTCGGCGATGCGCTGGTGGTAGGTGGCGCGGTCGATGACCTCCAGGCCGACGATCTCCCAGGGCGGCAGCCCGGCGGTCTGCCGGTGCTCGCCCCACAGGCGCAGGGCGACGGCGGCCGCGTCGTGCAGGTCGCGGGCCTCCTCCCAGTAGCGGATCTCCGCGTGGTCGACGGCGTATCGGCTGGTCAGGAGGAAGGGGTGGTCGTGGGCCAGCTGTTCCAGGGCGCGCCGGACCTCGGGGAGCGGGGCCTCCTGGCCGGAGACGCTGAGGGTGACGTGCCACAGGCGCGGGGTGTCACCGGGCTCCTCGCCCTCGAAGCGGTCCCCTGCCGCCACGCTCGTCAGGGCCCGCTCCTCACCGGCCGCGCGGGAGCCGGTACCACCACGGGACGCCGCGGCCCCAGGGCGCACTCGTCTCACGACGGCCTCCTTTGCACTGTGGCGCTGCTGCGGAATGTGTCCCCGAGACAAAGTTGAGCAGGCCGCAGGAGATCGCGGGGCGGTTTTGCGGAACGTCCACCACCGGGGGCGGACGTTTCGACCCATTACGGGTGCAGGAGCACCAGGTCGTCCCTGTGTACGACCTCGCGTTCGTACGCGGGTCCGAGTTCACGGGCGAGCTCGCGGGTGGAGCGGCCGATCAGCCGGGGGATCTCCTTGGCGTCGAAGTTGACGAGCCCGCGGGCCACGGCGCGCCCCGTGTCGTCCCGCAACTCGACCGGGTCGCCGGCGCTGAACTCGCCCTCGACGGCGGCGATGCCGGCCGGCAGCAGCGACGTGCGGCGCTCCACGACGGCCTGGACGGCGCCGTCGTCCAGGGTGAGGGCGCCCTGCGGGGTGGAGGCGTGCTGGAGCCACAGCAGCCGGTCCGCGGAGCGTTTGCCGGTGGGGTGGAAGAAGGTTCCGGTGTCCTGGCCGGTCAGGGCGTCGGCCGCGTGGACGGCGCTGGTGAGCACGACGGGGATGCCGGCGGCGGCGGCGATCCGGGCGGCCTCGACCTTGGTGACCATGCCGCCGGTGCCGACGCCGGCCTTGCCCGCGCTGCCGATCTCGACACCCGCGAGATCGGACGGGTCACGCACCTCGGCGATGCGGGAGGTGCCGGGCTTGCCGGGGTCGCCGTCGTAGACGCCGTCCACGTCGGACAGCAGGACCAGCAGGTCGGCGCGGACGAGGTGGGCGACGAGGGCGGCGAGGCGGTCGTTGTCGCCGAAGCGGATCTCGTCCGTGGCGACGGTGTCGTTCTCGTTGACGATCGGGAACGCGCCCATCGCGAGCAGCTTGTCCAGGGTGCGGGAGGCGTTGCGGTGGTGCGCCCGGCGGCTCATGTCGTCGGAGGTCAGGAGCACCTGGCCGACGCCGACGCCGTAGCGGGCGAAGGAGGCGGTGTAGCGGGCGACCAGCAGGCCCTGGCCGACGCTGGCGGCGGCCTGCTGCCGGGCGAGGTCCCTGGGACGGCGGCGCAGGCCCAGCGGGGCGAGGCCGGCCGCGATGGCACCGGAGGAGACGAGGACGATCTCGCGCTCGCCACCGCTGCGGACCTTGGCGAGCACGTCCACCAGCGCGTCCACCCGGTCCGCGTCCAGGCCGCCCGAGGCGGTGGTCAGCGAGGAGGACCCGACCTTGACGACGATCCTGCGGGCCTCGCCCACGGCCTGCCTTGCCCCTGCCACGTCCCCGTCCGTCCCCTCGCGTCGATGCGGTCGCTCACCAGGAAATCTACGGGACGGGCGTACGGGGCGCGGCGCCGGTCCACGCTACGGACGGTGCCGCTCGTGTCACGGGAGCTGTCACGGGAGCACCGTCGCCCGGCTCGGGCCCCGCCCCACCCCCAAGACAGGAATGCAATCTTCCGCTACGGTCCGACGCCACGCGGGACGGCAGCCACCCCCACGCCTTGACGACACGCGCGTGTCGTCAGGAGGTCGCCGCACGTTAACCCGGACGGCCGACCTGCGCCGCGCCGAACCGACGCTCCTGGAGTGACCGCAGTGCCCCTACCTCTCCCCCGCCCACCGGCCCTGCTGAAGGGGCTGGTCACCATCGTCCTGGCCGCCGCGTTCGCCGCTCAGGCGGTCGCGGCGCTGCTGCCCCACGTCCCCCTGCTGCTCGCCGCGACCACCGTCTCCCTGGCCACCGAGGGCGTCCTGTACCGGTGGCAGCGCGGGGTGCTGTCGCTGTTCGCCAAGTCGCACGCGGACATCACCGTGCGGCACGTCCTGCGGGACCTGCTGCTGGTCGTGGGCCTGCTGCGGCTCGGCGAGCAGGACCGGGAGACGGTGTACGCCCCGCTCGTGGCCGGGCTGCTCGCCTTCTACGTGCTGCACTGCGCGATCCAGGCGCTCTCCGTGTTGGTGCGCCGGACCCGCACCCTGCCGGTGGTGACCCGGAACATCGACGCCTCGGCCCTGCGGCTGTCCCCGGCCCCGTCCGTGCTGCTGCGCCGCCCCGGCCACCGGCTGCTGGTGTTCGGCCTGCCGGCGACGGCCGGGCTGCTGGCCGCCGCGCCGGGTGACGAGCCGGTGTACGCCGCCGCGGGCATCGCGCTCTCCCTCGCGCTCGCGCTGACCGGCCTCGGCGCGCTGCTCCTCCGGTTGCTTCCGGGACGCCGCCCGGCCGGCGAGCAGGAGGTGCTCGCCTGGTTCGACGCGTGGCTGGCCGAGTACCGGCCGACCGTGGGCCTGTACTTCTCCGGCGGCGCCTCCTCGGCCTACCAGGCGAACATGTGGCTGGAGCCGCTCGCGGGGCTCGACGGGAAGCCCGTCATCGTGCTGCGCGAGCGGTTCATGGTGCAGAAGATCGCGGCGACGGACATCCCGATCGTGTGCCTGCCGAAGGTGTCGACGCTGATGCGTCTCGAGCACTCCACGCTCCAGGTCCTCATCCACCCGTCGAACTCCGGCAAGACCTCCCAGGTGCTGCGCATCCCCACGATCCGGCACACCTTCGTCAACCACGGCGAGAGCGACAAGCTGTCCTCGTGCAACCCCTATGCGAAGGCGTACGACGAGGTCTGGGTGGCCGGCCCCGCCGCGCGCGAGCGGTACGCGCTGGCCGAGGTCGGGGTCGAGGACAAGGACGTGGTGGAGACGGGCCGCCCGCAGCTGGACGGCGTGCTCCCCTACGCGGGCCCGCCGACGGGGCCCCGCGGCGGAGCCGCTGACGGGCACTTCACGACCGTGCTGTACGCGCCGACCTGGGAGGGCTGGGACGGCAACCCCGGCAACACGTCGGTGATCGCGGCCGGTGAGAACCTGGTGCGGGCGCTGCTCGCGGACCCGGGCGTGCGGCTGCTGTACAAGCCGCATCCGCTGACGGGCTCGGTGGACCCGCGCGCGGGCGCGGCCGATCTGCGTATCCGGGAGCTGATGCGGTCGGCCAACCGGGAGCGCACGGGAGTGCGTCGCCCCACGGCCGGTGCGGAGCTGGCCCGTCTCACCGAGGAGCTGGACCGGCTCACCACGGCCGACTTCCGGTCCGGGGCCGACACACTGGAGCGGATGCTCGTGCAGTCGGCGCCGGAGCCGGGCCGGGCACAGGCGGTGGCACGGGCGACGGCGGCCTGGGAGGAGGCGTACTGGGCCTCGCTGCCGGAGGGCGAACACCAGATCATCACGGACGCCCGGCCCGCGCTCTACTCCTGCTTCAACGTGGCCGACCTGCTGATCAGTGACGTGTCGAGCGTGATCAGTGACTTCCTGGCGAGCGAGAAGCCGTACGCGGTGGCCAACACCAGCGGGCTGCCCGAGGAGGCCTTCCGTACGGCGTTCCCGACGGTGGCGGCGGCGACCGTGCTGACACCGGACGCGGCCGGGGTGCCGAGCCTGCTGGAGACGGTCCGGCACCCGGAGAAGGACACCCTGGCCGAGGCACGCGCCGCGTTGAAGCTGCGCCTGCTGGGCCCGGCCGATCCGCCGTCGCAGGAGCGCTTCAACGCGGCCGTACGGGCCCTGTGCGCCCAGGCCCGGGACCACAGGGCCCGGGTGGCGGAGCGCCTGGCGGCGGAGCACCCGGCCGCGGAACTGCCCGGCCAGCGCACACAGCCGGCGAGCGGCGGGGCAGGCCTGCCGACGACGGCACCGCGCTAACAGCACGACGGCACGCACCAGCAGACGAACCGACCGACCAACCGCGGGGCCGTGGGCGATCACCCACCGGCCCCGCGCCCGTGTTCACGCCGCCTGCCGCACCTCACGCGCTGTCAGCACCCGCCGGGCCTTGCGCACCGCCCGGCGTACGAATGTGTCGACGCCGCCCTCGCGGTAGCCCGGGAAGGCACGGGCCTCGCGCGGCTCGGCGAGGTACACCGAGTCGGGGATGCCCGCGGCGCGGTCGCGGAAGTGCGGGTAGACCAGGTAGACGCGGCGGCCCTTCTTCTCCAGCAGCGCCGCCGCCTGCTTCTTGGCCTTGACGAACTTCACCACGTCCAGCAGCAGTTCGGGACGCTGCTCGGCGACCAGATGCAGCCGCAGCCGCTCGTGCACCTTGAGGCGCTGGGCGACGCCCTCGGTCCAGTGCGCGTCCATCAGCGGCTTGGCCAGCTCGAACTTGTGCCGGCGTATCTCCTCGCTGTCCGTCAGGTACTTGGGCCCGAACTGCGGCAGCAGCGTGACGAGGAACGGCCTGACCATCAGCTGGTCGCGCCGGCCGCCCGCGGGGACGAGGTCGGCGATCAGGTTCATCAGGGCCCGCGCGGAGTCGAAGCGCAGCGTGTAACTGCCGCTCTTGGTCACGTGCTTGCCGTCGTCCCGGCCGACCAGGTAGTAGCAGGTGTGGTCGGCGACCACGGAGACGCCGTCCGCCCGCAGGTACGCCTCCATCGTGAACAGGGCGTCCTCGCCGGTGAACAGCGACTCGTCGAACCGCATGCCGTGCCGGTCGAGCAGGGCGCGGCGGAACAGCTTCTGCGCGCTGAGCGTGAACTTGATGTTGGACGAGTAGACGTCCGTACGCTCCACCGTCTTGCCCCACATGGACTTCGGCGCCGAGCGGTTGACGCCCTCGACCTTGCCGAGGACGACGTCCGTTCCGGCGCGGTCGGCCATGTCGACCATCCGCTCCAGGGCCTCGGGTCCCAGCCGGTCGTCGGCGTCGAGGAAGAAGACGTAACGCCCGGTCGCCTTGCCCAGACCGACGTTGCGCGGGCCGCTGGGGCCACCGGAGTTCTCCTGCCGGATCACCAGCACGTGCATGGGAGCGCGCTCGGCGAACTCCTCCAGGTACTCCCCCGTACCGTCCGTCGATCCGTCGTCCACCGCGATGACCTCGACGCGCTCCGGATCGATGGTCTGCGCCTCGACGGACGAGAGGCACTCGATCAGATAAGGCATCGCTTCGTACGCACCGATGATCACACTCACATCAGGCTGCGCCACGGTCACGTTTCCCCCTAGTCAATGGGATATTCCCCCCGTATCTCCTCATTCGCTACTTGGTAGACGGGTGATCGAGGCAAGCGGTTGCCTCGATCACCCGTATCAGTGAGTCACGTCACATGGTGAACCGACAGGAAGCGGGAAAGCGAAAGAGTTCGGCCCCCGAGGAACACTCCTCGGGGGCCGAACTCTCAAGCGGGCGGCGGCGGTTCAGCCCGTGCCGACACCGTCCGTGTCACCGGCGGAGGACACCCGCTGCCCGGGCACGGCGTTCGCCAGTTCCGACTCGGCCGTGGCGGCCGCGATCCGTGACTCCTGGCCGACGTTGCGCGTCTCGGCCTTGAGCGCGAGGTTCGCGACGGCGGTGTTGAACTGGTCGATGGAGGCCGGCTCGTCCGGGCCCAGCAGGTACTGCTTGAGCTCCTTGCGGTCCTCGGCCAGCGGATCGGCGGCCGGGTCGCGGACGGCGCTCAGCAGCTCGCCCAGCTCGTCCGCGCTGTTGGACAGGATCACCGCGGCACGCACCGCCGTGTTGTTCCGCTTGAACTCCTCGGCACCCAGCTCCGCGGAGTCCGTGACCGCGTACGGCTTGCCGCTCGCGATGAAGTCGGACACCACGCTGGAGATGTCCGAGACCATCGCGTCCGAGACGTTGAAGCAGTCGTACAGCCGCGGCTCGGCGCCCGTGATGACCCGGTGCTCCCAGCTGGGGAAGGAACGCCAGTAGGCGTCGTTCCACTCGGCGCGCAGCCGAGCGACCTCCTCGTGCCGGGCGACGTCGACCTGCCCGTCACGGGTGGCCTCGGCCTCGTCGCGGCCCTTGTCGCCGGTGCCGGCCAGCTGGGCGATCCGGGCCTCGATCCGGGCCAGCTCCGCCTTGGCCTGCGCCTGGGCGGCGCTGTCGGTGACGAAGCGCGAGTCGGCGGCACGCTCCGCGGCGGCCTTCTGGACCAGGGCGGTGATGCGCTGGTGGGCGGCCTTGGCCTCCTTGCTGCGCGTACCGGTGAAGGGGTGCGGCTTGTACAGGACGCGCACCGGCGGGTCGGCCGTGATCAGCCTGCGCACGATGTTCTCGCCGGCCAGCAGGATCGAGGTGTTGCCGGGGTTGTCGTCCCAGCCCTCCCAGGTGGGGGCGTACAGGACCGTGGGGATGCGTCCCTCGGGCACGCCCTGCCAGATCTGGATCGGGGCGAGCTGCGGGCGGCCGACCTCGACGATGTCGTCGTCGCGGACGCCGACGTCGGCGATGGCGTAGCGGTCGCGGCCCGCGCGGCCTGCCGTCCACACCTCGTCGTAGACCTTGCTGAACGGGTTGACGCTGGCGAGCTTGTCGCTGTCGCCGTGGCCGATGAAGACGTGCTTGATGGTGGGCACGCGCAGCATGTGGATGTTCTTGCCGACGTTCGCCGCGTAGAGCGCGACCCGCACCGTGGACAGGTCCATGTTCATCAGGTGCACCCCTCCGGGCACGCAGATGACGGGGACCGTGGTCGGCGCGAGGTTGTTCAGGATGGCCCGCTCACGCAGGATGATCAGCGGCTTGGAGTCCAGGTTCTCCATGGTGTCCAGCCACATGTTCACCTGGTACGCGGAGTCCTTCGAACCGGAGAAGTACAGGACCGTCTCCGGCTTGTACTCGCCCAGCCAGTCGTCGACGGCGGCCAGCACCCTCTCGGCGTTCGGCGGGATCTTCCGGCCCCGGACGTACGGCATGAGCGCCAGGACGTACAGGGTGGCGACGGCCACCGTGATGCCGATGCCGACGAAGCCGACGAGGGCCGACTTCACCTGCGCGGCGATCAGGATGCCGACGACCGCGAAGAGGTCGAGGTGCAGCATCTTCTCGGCGGAGCGGTGCAGCAGCTTGCGCGGCGGGGCGTCCGGGATGCGGATGCGCGACTTCAGGTCGACGTTGCGGGTGGCGACCGGCATGCGGCGGCGGTTGCGGATCAGCTGGACCAGCGCGCCGTGCGGGGCCTGCAGACCGTAGAAGGCGATGAAGCAGGCGATCGCCCCGTAGTAGATCAGGTTGTCCGCGAGGGACAGCCGGGCCAGCAGCAGGACCAGGAGCAGCTGCCGGATCAGGAAGCGGATCGACAGGCCGGCCCGGACCTTGCCGAGGCGGTTGATCAGATAGCTGCCCTTGCGGTGCAGATAGTGGTCCGCCAGGTACGTCACGGCGGCCGCTGCCGCGAAGGCGGGGACGCTCGGGACGAGCGCGGCCAGCATGAGGGCGGGGAAGCCCGCCACCATGAGGACCGCCGCGGCCAGCTCGGCCGCGCTGCCCACCCGGGCGACGCGAATAGCGGTGGATATCACGGAGAAACCTGCTCTTGGGAGGGGTGTGCCGGTCTTGTTTCTAGAATGCGGCTGGTCTGTGAATATTCGCGAGACGGTATGGATTCAGGCCCCTGCGAACACTCCTGTTGACGAACACCGTTAACAGGAGGGCGCAGAGGCCTGAATTACTTAAGTCTATTTGGCGTCAATTATTACACGCCGTCCTGCCGGTCCAGCACCGAGGCCAGCGCCGTCTCGAAGCCGGAGGCCCGGGCCGCACCGGCCGTCGGGTCCTGCTGACGGACGTCGATGACGTGGCCGGTCAGCTCGGACAGCAGCACGTCCAGCGAGGTGCGCGCCACGGCCTCGGAGGACAGCAGCGAGCCGGCCGGCTCCTGGCCGAACGCCTTGGTGCGCATCGGGGTGGCCGTGCGCTCGGGGTTGATGCAGTTGACGCGGACGCCGTCGCCGGCCCACTCGTCGGACAGGGCCTGGGTGAGGTTCACCATGGCGGCCTTGGTCGAGGAGTAGAGGCTGTACTCGGCGCGGCCGCGGGTGTAGCTGCTGGAGGTGTAGAGCAGCAGCTGGCCCTTGGTCTCGGACAGGTACTTGTACGACGAACGGGCGATCTGCACCGGGGCCAGGTAGTTGACCTTCAACGCCTCTTCGATGGTGGCGTTGTCGGTCTCGGCGAGCTTGCCGATGCGCAGCACGCCGGCGGTGTTGACCACGTAGTCGATGCGGCCGGTCTCGGCGTAGGCCTTGGACAGGGCGTCGTCGACCTCCTCCGGGTTCTCCACGTGGGTGCCGGTGGTGGAGCGGCCCAGCGCGTAGACCGAGGCGCCGTAGGACTCGGCGAGCTCGGCGATGTCCTTGCCGATGCCGTAGGAGCCGCCGAAGACGACGACCGTCTTGCCGGTCAGCAGCTCACGGTAGGCCTCCTCGGAGACCTGCTCGGGCGCGGCCGTGGAGGCCAGCTGGAAGAGCTTGTCGGCGATGAAGACGTCGACGGGCTGGGTGACCTTCATGTTGTACTCGTCACCCGCGACGACGTGGATCGGCACGTCCGGCAGGTACTTGAGCACGACGGAGCAGTCGTCGGTGGCCTGGAAGTTGGGGTCACCGGCGGCGACCTCGTAGGCCCGCTTGATCGTGGACAGCTTGAAGGCCTGCGGGGTCTGGCCGCGGCGCAGCCGGGAGCGGTCCGGGATCTCGGTGATGAACTCGCCGTCCTCGCCGTGCGTACGCGTGACGATGATGGTGTCGGCGGAGGGGATGGCCACGTCGACGGCCTGGTAGCGCTCCAGCGCGGTGACGCAGTCGTCGATGACGCGCTGCGACAGCAGGGGGCGCACGGCGTCGTGGAAGAGGACGTTGGCGTCCTCGCCCTCGGCCAGGCCCTCGCCCAGGGCCGAGATGGCGCGCTCGGTGGTCTCGTTCCGCGTGGCGCCGCCCTCGATGATCTTCGAGACCTTCTTGAATCCGGCCTTCGCGACGATCTTCTCGATGTCGGGCACGTAGCCGGGTGCCATCAGCACGATGATGTCGTCGATCGAGTCGGCGTTCTCGAAGGTGGTCAGCGTGTGCTCGATGACTGCCTTGCCGGCGATCTTCAGCAGCTGCTTGGGGATCGACAGACCCACCCGCTGACCGGTGCCACCGGCCAGGATCACTGCGGTGGTACGGGGCTTGGCTATGTGCTGGGACACAGGTGACCTACCTTGGGGCGACAGGGAACTTGGAAATGGTCCCACTTGTGGTTACCGCAGTGCAAGGTGAGCGACCTCCGCCGCATATGTGCGCGCAACCTGTCATTCACCTCCCACTCCTGGTGATTGGTGAGACGACTGCGCGGGCCCCGGGGAAATGCGCTGTGAGTAACTCCACAGATGCTCAGCGACATCGGAGCCGCTCGGGACGGCGGTGACCGAGGACCTCCGCGAGTTCCTTGGACGATGTCCGGTGCACGGTACGCGCTTTGAAGGCCTGCTGCGTACCGGCCCCGCCGCTCGCCGCGGCGGGCCCCGCCGCCCCGGTGCGCGGATCTTCACGTCCCGGGGCGAGGGGCTGCACGTGTTCTTCATAGGCCCGGGCGCGAATACGGCTCGCCCGGCCGTTCATTGGCCCGGAATTCCTGATTAAGATTCCGCAGCATTTCGGTCTCGGCGAGAGCAATAGGCCGGCAGCCCGGGTCGGACTTCTCACACGGCTCACGCGCCGCGCACGAGGAAGAACCCGGCACTCCGAGGAGTACCGGGCTCACGCGTGCGTCAGGGGCCGGGTCAGACCACCTCGACGCCCGGCCGGCCCGCCTCGACCCGCAGCCTGGCCAGCGTGCTCGGCGTCGCCGACGGCTGCCGTACGGTGTCGACCACCCTCACCCGGGCGTCGATGCCGGCGCGGCCGATGTCGAAGAGGTGGTAGCCGCGGTGGGCGTCGAGCAGCTTCCAGTGCGGGTTGTCCGGGCGCCGCGGGTCCCACTCCTTGCGGAAGGCCGCCTGGTCCTGGTCGCCGTTGCTGGAGATGGAGGTGCCGACGAACTCGGCGCCGACGACCGCGGAGTCCGCGTCGGCGTAGTCCTCCTTGAGGTCGCTGATCATCGTCAGGTGCCGGTCGCCGGAGAGCACGACGGGGTTGCGGATCTGCTTGAACTCCTTCAGGAAGCGGTTGCGTTCGGCCTGGTAGCCGTCCCAGGCGTCGTAGAACCAGAGCTTGCCCTCGCCGACCTGGAGGTCCGTCTCGGCCATCATGATCTGCGAGGCGATCAGGTTCCAGCGGGCCGGCGAGTTCTGCAGCCCGTTCAGCAGCCACTGCTTCTGCCGTGCGCCCAGCATGGTCAGCGACGGGTCCTGGGCACCGGCCTGGCTCTTGGCCTGGTCGCTGCGGTACTGCCGGGTGTCCAGGACGTTGAGCCGGGCCAGGCGGCCGAACTCCAGACGGCGGTACATCTTGATGTGCGGGCCGTTCGGGACGGCGGTGGCACGGACCGGCATGTGCTCGTAGAACGCCTGGTAGGCCGCGGTCAGCCGGGCCACGAACGCGTCGTGGGGCTGCTTGTCCGGGTCCTGGGGGATCTCGCCGGCGAAGTCGTTGTCGACCTCGTGGTCGTCGAAGCTCACCACGAACGGGGCGTTCGCGTGCATCGCCGCGAGGTCGGCGTCGGTGCGGTACTGGGCGTACCGATTGCGGTACTGGGCGAGGCTGAACGGCTCCCCGGACCCCTCGTGGCGTCGTACGCCCGTCGCCGACGGCGTGGACTCGTAGATGTAGTCGCCGACGAACACCACGACGTCCGGGTCCTGCTCCAGCATGTCGGCGTATGGCGTGAAATAGCCGTGCTGCCAGTTCTGGCAGGAGGCCAGCGCCATGCGCAGGGAGTCACCGGAGCTGTAGGGGTGGGGCGCGGTACGGGTGCGGCCGACGGGCGAGAGCTGTCCGCTGGTGCGGAAGCGGTACCAGTACGTACGGCCCGGGCGCAGCCCGCGTACGTCCACGTGAACGCTGTGCCCGTACTCGGGCCGGGCCTGGGCGGTGCCCCGGCGGACGAGCTTTCTGAACCGGTGGTCCTCGGCGAGCTGCCACTCCACGGGCACCACCCGGTCGGGCATACCGCCGCCGTTCAGCGGGTCCGGGGCGAGCCGGGTCCACAGCACGATGCCGTCCGGCAGCGGGTCTCCGGAGGCGACGCCGAGGCTGAACACGCCGTCGGGCAGCGGCGTCTCGGCCCCGTGGGCGGTGGCCGGAAGCCACAACTGGGCGGAGGCCGCGGCGCCGAGGACCGCGGCACCGCCGGTCAGAAATCGGCGTCGGTCGGGGGATACTGCTCCGGTCATCGACTGACTCCCTTACCTCGCTGGCCACTTGGACTCTGGGAAGCTTCACGCTCGCGGGCGGTCCGCCCGCTGAACGCCGGAGTTCACGTACATGACAACTAAGCAGACAAAAGAAGACCCACCGCCAGCATCGGAACAAGCCGTTGCCGGGGCGGGTCTGACAGATGATCAGCCAGGGATCACCGGGCGAAGCCGGCGCCGAGCGCGGAGCCGTCCGCGACGGTGCCGAGGGTGCCCGCGCCGAAGCTGACCGAGCCGGTGGCGGTGGGGGCGCCGACCGGGTTGGGGAACGCCCAGACTCCCCCGTCCCGGTTCTCGCCGGTGGCGCCGACGAACAGCTCGGGCCGGCCGTCGCCGTTGACGTCGAGCAGCTTGGTCCGGGCGCCGAAGAAGTCGTTCTGCTCCGCCGTGCCCGGGACGTTCGCGGTGTTCTGGTTCATGGCCACGGCGCCGTCGCCGGTCAGCCCGGACTTCCCGCCGCGCAGGACGGTGAACTGCCCGGCCGCGTACACGTCCCCGATGCTCTCGGTCCCGCTGCCGGTGGAGACGTCGGCGTAGCCGTCGCCGTTGACGTCGGCGACGGAGATGCCCCCGCCGAAGCCGTCGCCCCACTCGGGGCTGCCGGGCACACCGGGGGTGTCCTGCGTGGTGATCGTCGTACGGGAGGTGTCGGGACCGTCGGCCGAGCCGTACACGACACCGATCTGGCCGCCCTTCAGCAGCGGGTCGTCCAGCGGGACTTCGCCCGAGCCGTCGAGCCGGCGGCCGATGACGAGGTCGCCGTACCCGTCCTTGTTCACGTCGCCGATGCCGAGGCTCTCGCCGCCCCGCATCCGCGTGCCGTCGGGGTTCTTCAGCGGGGCGGGGGCGCTCAGGCCGTCCGCGGTGCCGGCCAGGTAGACCGCGCGGCGGTGCTTGGCGTCCGGGTCGTGCAGGTCGTCCTCGCTGTCGTCGTGGATGAGCGCGACCAGGTCCGTGGTGCCGTCGTGGTCGACGTCACCGGCGGCCACGTCGTCCGTGACGTACTCGGCCTCCAGGGCGAGGCGGTGGCTGCTCGCGGCGCCGGTGGTGCGGTCGAACGGCCCGTACAGCAGGCGGTTGCCGGTGGCGAGGTCCAGCCGGCCGTCGCCGTTGAAGTCGCCGAGCGCCGGCCGGAGCGGGTCGACGCGGTCCTCCTCGGTGCCGGTGGCCACGGCCGTACCCCCGGACAGGCCCTGCGGCCCGCCCCACAGCACGGCGAGCGTGCCGGCGCTGACGACGTCCCCGACGTCCTCGCCCTGCGCGCCCACAACCAGGTCGGCGTAACCGTCGCCGTCCAGGTCACCGGCGGCCAGACCGTCGCCGTAGCGGTCCTCGGCCTCGGCGGCACCGGGTACGCCCGGGGTGTCCTGGCTGATGACCTGCCGGTGGGCGAGGTCGATGCCCTTCGCCGAGCCGTACACGACAGCCACGTACCCGGCGCGGGCCTTGCCGCCCACCTTGCCGTGCGGGGCGGCGACGGCCAGGTCCTGGTAGCCGTCACCGTTGAAGTCGTCGTCGAGCTTCGCCGCGGCGGCCGGGGTGGTGGGGGCGTCGGCGGCGTGCGCGGTCATCGGGGCGGTGACGGCCGCTAACACGGCGATGGCCGCCGCCACACCCGCTCCCTTGCCGATCCTGCGCTTGCTCATGGACTGGGGCACGTGAACTCCGGTGATTCGCTGGGCAGTTGCGACGCGGCGAAGAACAAGATCCGCACCGCGCTGCCCAGTACGACCCACCGGAGCACCACTTGGTTGCCTCGAAGTCCGTTGCGAATTTGCTTTCCGTTAACGCTCGGATCTGAGACGGATCAGAACGGCTCGAAGTCGTCGAACTCCCGCTCCGACTCGTCCCGCTCGGCCTGCCGGTCCCTGCGGCGCTGGGCGGCCGGTCGCGCCTCCTCCAGCCGGTGGTCCTCACCGCGTCGGCCGAGCATTTCGGCCCCGGCCATCACGGATGGCTCCCAGTCGAAGACCACGGCGTTCTCCTCGGGACCGATCGCGACACCGTCGCCGCCCCGGGCCCCGGCCTTCATCAGTTCCTCTTCGACCCCGAGCCTGTTGAGCCGGTCCGCCAGGTAGCCGACCGCCTCGTCGTTGTTGAAGTCGGTCTGCCGCACCCAGCGCTCGGGCTTCTCGCCGCGTACGCGGAACAGCCCGTCGTCCTCGCGCGTCACGGTGAAGCCCGTGTCGTCCACGGCCTTGGGCCGGATCACGATCCGCGTGGCCTCTTCCTTCGGCTTCGCGGCCCGCGCCTTCGCCACGAGCTCCGCGATCGCGTACGACAGCTCCTTCAGCCCCATGTGCGCCACGGCCGACACCTCGAACACGCGGTACCCGCGCGCCTCCAGGTCGGGCCGCACCATCTCGGCCAGGCCCTTGCCGTCCGGTACGTCGATCTTGTTCAGGACGACCAGCCGCGGACGGTTGTCCAGCCCGCCGTACTCCCGCAGCTCCGCCTCGATGGCGTCGAGGTCGGAGGCCGGGTCGCGGTCCGACTCCAGCGTGGCGGTGTCCAGGACGTGCACGAGCACACTGCACCGCTCCACGTGCCGCAGGAACTCCAGGCCCAGGCCCTTGCCCTGGCTGGCTCCCGGGATCAGACCGGGCACGTCGGCGATCGTGTACACCGTCGAGCCGGCCGTGACGACACCGAGGTTCGGCACGAGCGTGGTGAACGGGTAGTCGGCGATCTTCGGCTTGGCGGCGCTCAGCACCGAGATCAGCGACGACTTTCCGGCGCTCGGGTATCCGACGAGCGCCACGTCGGCGACGGTCTTCAGTTCCAGGACGACTTCGCGCACGTCTCCCGGCTCGCCGAGCAGCGCGAACCCGGGCGCCTTGCGCCGCGCGGACGCCAGCGCCGCGTTGCCGAGCCCGCCCCGGCCGCCCTGCGAGGCGACGAACGACGTGCCGTGCCCGACCAGGTCGGCGAGGACGTTGCCCGCCTTGTCGAGGACCACCGTGCCGTCCGGCACCGGCAGGACCAGGTCCTGTCCGTCCTTGCCGGAGCGGTTGCCGCCCTCGCCGGGCTTGCCGTTGGTGGCCTTGCGGTGCGGGGAGTGGTGATAGTCGAGGAGCGTGGTGACGGACTGGTCGACGGTGAGGATCACGTCCCCGCCGCGACCGCCGTTGCCGCCGTCGGGTCCGCCCAGCGGCTTGAACTTCTCACGGTGGACGGAGGCACAGCCGTGACCTCCGTTACCCGCGGCGACATGCAGCTCGACGCGGTCCACGAAGGTGGTCATGGTGGGTGCCTCCAGTGATGTACGGCGGTGGTGTACAGCCGTGGTGTGCGGGTTGTACGGGGTTGTTCTCTGCGTAACACGCGAAAGGCGGACCCGCTTCCCGTGAGGGAAGTGAGGTCCGCCTCGCGAAAGCTTCCGGTCAGGCGACCGGAACGATGTTCACGACCTTGCGGCCACGGTGGGTGCCGAACTGCACCGAACCGGCCTGGAGGGCGAACAGCGTGTCGTCGCCGCCACGGCCGACACCGGCGCCCGGGTGGAAGTGGGTGCCGCGCTGACGGACCAGGATCTCACCCGCGTTGACGACCTGACCGCCGAAGCGCTTCACGCCGAGGCGCTGAGCGTTGGAGTCACGACCGTTACGGGTGGACGATGCGCCCTTCTTGTGTGCCATCTCTCCTCAGTCCCTTACTTTGCAGCCGCGGGGATCTCAGTGACCTTGATCGCCGTGTACTGCTGGCGGTGGCCCTGACGACGGCGGTAACCGGTCTTGTTCTTGTAGCGCAGAATGTCGATCTTCTGGCCCTTGTGGTGGTCCACGACCTCGGCCTGGACCTTGATGCCGGCCAGCACCCACGGGTCGCTGGTCACGGCGTCGCCGTCGACAACGAGCAGGGTCGAGAGCTCGACCGTGTCGCCAACCTTGGCAGTGGAAATCTTGTCAACCTCAACGATGTCGCCGACAGCAACCTTGTGCTGGCGACCACCGCTGCGCACGATGGCGTACACGCGGACTCACTCTCTCGCTCGGGGAAACGGCACCCCCGCAGGCCAGCCGCCCGACACAAAGAGCGGCCTCTCCTGGGCGCCCGGCGCCCGGAGGATGAGGTTTACGGGGATGTGACGCGTCATTCGACACGCCGACGGTCAAGGTTACGGGGCCGCGGCCAAGGGGGTCAAACCGAGCCGGGCCCGCCGCCTGTGCGACCGGTCACGCCGGTCGCGTCCGCCGGGGCGTACGCGGGTTCGCGCACGCCCCGGCGGACGTCGAGGCGGTCAGTCCTCGTCGGTGGAGGCCGAGACGGAGGAGCGGGACTGCTCCGCCGCGACGGTCTTCTTCGACGTGGTCTTCTTGGCGGCGGTCTTGGTGGTCTTCGCCGCCGTCTTCTTCGCCGTCGTCTTCTTGGCCGCGGTCTTCTTCGCCGCGGTCTTCTTGGTGGCGGCCTTCTTCGCCGTGGCCTTCTTGGCCGTCTTGCGGGCCGTCTTCTTGGCCGGGGCCGACTCCTCGGCGGCCTCCTGCGGGGCGGCGCCGTCAGCCGCGGCGGGCTCCGGGGCCTCCTCGGGAGCGGCCGACGGGACGACCACGACGGCCGCCTCCTCGGGCGCGGTGGACACGGTGGGCTTGCGCACGGCGCGGCGCCTCGGACGGGCCGGGGCGGCGCTCTCGGCGGGCGGCTGTGCGGCCGCCTCGGCAGCCTCCGGGGCAGCCGCCACCGGCTGTTCGGCCTGCTCGGGAGCCGGTGCGGCCTCGGCCGCGGCGGGCGCGGTCTCGGACACCGTCACCACGGCCGCCTCCGCCCCCGCCGGAGAACCGGCCGGCGCGGACACCTTGCGCGTCGCCCGCCGACGGCCACGGCCCTTGGGCGCGGCCTCCTCTGCGGCCGGAGCCTCGACGGCCGGGGCCTCCACGACCGGGTCCTCGACGGCGCTCGGCTCGGCGTGCGCCTCGGCGGCCGGTTCCGGCTGCACCGGACGGGCGACCTCCTCGGCGGCGGTCACGTCCTGAGCCGTCGGCACCTCGGCCGGCGCGGCCTGCCCGGCCTTCCTGTCCTGCTCGGCCTTCGGCTCCGCGGTCTCACCGCGCGGCGCGCCCGCCGGAGCCGACGCCCGCCGGCTCGCCCGGCGCCGCGACCGGCCACGCGTGGCCGCGGCCTCCGCCTCGGCGGCGCTGCTGTACAGCTCCTCGTCGGGCTCGAAGACCGGCTCGGGCAGCGCGATCGGCTCGGCGATCTCGGCAACGACCTCGGCCTCGGTCTCCGCCTCCTGCTCGGCGGTCTCGACGGCCGCCTCGTGCACGTGCTGGTCGGCGGCACCGGCACGGGCACGCTTCTTGCGCTTGCCGCCGCCTCCGCCGGCGCCGGTCGGCTGCTCCATGTGCACGATGACGCCGCGTCCGTTGCAGTGGACGCAGGTCTCGGAGAAGGACTCCAGGAGCCCCTGCCCGACCCGCTTGCGGGTCATCTGCACGAGCCCCAGCGAGGTCACCTCGGCCACCTGGTGCTTCGTACGGTCCCGGCCCAGGCACTCCAGCAGACGCCGCAGCACCAGGTCCCGGTTGGACTCCAGCACCATGTCGATGAAGTCGATGACGATGATGCCGCCGAGGTCGCGCAGCCGCAGCTGGCGGACGATCTCCTCGGCCGCCTCCAGGTTGTTCCTGGTGACGGTCTCCTCGAGGTTGCCGCCCTGGCCGGTGAACTTGCCGGTGTTGACGTCGACGACGACCATCGCCTCGGTCCGGTCGATCACCAGCGAACCGCCGCTGGGCAGCCAGACCTTGCGGTCCAGCGCCTTGGCGAGCTGCTCGTCGATCCGGTAGGTGGCGAAGACGTCGACCTCGGACGTCCACTTCTGGAGCCGGTCGGCGAGGTCCGGCGCGACGTGCGAGACGTAGCCGTGGATGGTCTGCCACGCCTCGTCGCCGCTGACGACGACCTTGGAGAAGTCCTCGTTGAAGATGTCGCGCACGACCCGGACGGTCATGTCCGGCTCGCCGTACAGCAGCGTCGGCGCGTTGCCGCCGTTCTTGGCCTTCTTCTGGATGTCCTCCCACTGCCCCTGGAGCCGCTCGACGTCCCGGCGCAGCTCGTCCTCGCTCGCGCCCTCGGCGGCGGTGCGCACGATGACGCCCGCGTCCTCGGGGACGATCTTCTTGAGGATCGTCTTCAGCCGGGCCCGCTCGGTGTCGGGCAGCTTGCGGCTGATACCGGTCATGGAGCCCTCGGGCACGTACACGAGGTAGCGCCCGGGGAGGGAGACCTGGCTGGTCAGACGGGCACCCTTGTGCCCGATGGGGTCCTTCGTCACCTGGACGAGCACGGACTGCCCGGACTTCAGGGCGGACTCGATGCGCCGCGGCCCGTTGGCCATGCCGAGCGCCTCGAAGTTGACCTCACCGGCGTACAGCACCGCGTTGCGGCCCTTGCCGATGTCGATGAAGGCGGCCTCCATCGACGGCAGCACGTTCTGCACCTTGCCGAGGTAGACGTTGCCGACGTACGAGACCGCCTGTTCCTTGTTGACGTAGTGCTCGACGAGCACGCCGTCCTCCAGGACGCCGATCTGCGTACGGTCGCCGTGCTGGCGGACGATCATCACGCGCTCGACGGCCTCGCGCCGGGCCAGGAACTCGGCCTCGGTGATGATCGGGACGCGCCGGCGGCCCTGCTCGCGGCCTTCCCGGCGGCGCTGCTTCTTGGCCTCCAGACGGGTCGAGCCCTTGATGGACTGCACCTCGTCGGACGGTTCGGCCTTGGGGCGGGGCTCACGGACCTTGACGACCGTGCGCTCCGGGTCGTCCTCGGACGGCTCGGCCTCGGGCGCGCTGTCACCGGCACGGCGACGGCGGCGACGGCGACGGCGGCTGCTGCTGGAGCCCCCGCCGGACTCGTCGCGGTCGGCACCCTCGTCGGACTCGTCCTGGTCCTCCTCGGTCTGCTCCGCGGTGTCCTCGGCGTCCTGCGCGGCCTGGACGGCGGCGACCTGCTCGGGCTCGGCGTCCGTGCCCTCGCCGGCGTCGGAGTCGCTCTCGGCGGACTCACCACGCCGACGGCGGCGGCCGCCCCTGCGGCGACGACGGCGCGAGCCGCCGCCCTCGGAGTCGTCCTGATCGTCGCCCTCGGCGGACTCCTCGGGCTCCTCCGCCTCGTCGACACCGCTCTCGGCGGCGGCACTCTCGGCAGGGGCACTCTCGGCGGGGGCCTGGGCGGCCTGGGCCTCGGGCTCCTCCGCGGCACCCCGGCGGCGGCGACGGCGGCGCGATCCGCTGGGCTGCTCCTCCCGCGCCTCCACCGGCGCGGACTCCTCCGCCTCCTCGGGCTCCTCCGTCCCGGCCGCCTCGGCGGCGGCCGCGGCTGCGGCCCGCTCCGGCGTCTGGAACTGGGGCTCGGTGAACACGGGCGCCTGGAACAGGGCGACGGCGGGCCGCGCGGGCCGCGCCGACGTCTCGTCCTCGCCGGAGGCCTCGGCACCGGCGGCACCCCGCGCGGACTTCGAGCCCCGGGAGGCCCGGGAGGACTGCCCGGGCTCGGCGAAACCACTGGCGGCCCGGCGGACGACCCGGCGACGGCGCCGCGGAGTGGCCTCCTCGGCGGGCTCGGACGCCTGGGCGGCGGCTTCGGCGGGGGCCTCGGCGGCAGCGGCCTCGTCGGCTCCGTCGGACTCGGCGGCAGGGGATTCGGTCACGGGTGCCTTCGCCTCCTCGGCGGGCGTGCCGGCGGGGGCCTCGGCGGGCCCACCGGACACGGCAGCGGCGGCCTCGGCGGGCGCGTCGGTCGTGGTGACGGAGCCGGACCGGCCCGCGTCGGCGGTTCCTTCCGCCGCCTGTGCGGCGGCGGGTGCTGCGGTGGGCGCGGTCACCCGGCGCGTGGCACGCCGGCGAGTCCTGCGCGGCGCGGCCTCCTCGGCGGCATCGGCGGTCTCGGATGCCTCAGCCGTCTCGGCGCCGTCGGCGGCAGCGGCGGCCTCAGGGGCGCTCGGCTCGGCCTGCGCGGCGGCGGCAGCGGGCGCCGCCGTCTCCGCCGCCTCCGCCGGAGCCGCGGCGGGCGAGGTCACCGTGCGCGTCGCACGACGCCGGGTGCGCCGGGGAGCGGCGTCCTCGGACACCTCCGCGGGCGAGGCGACCTCGGCGGGAGCGGCGGTCTCGGGCTGCTCCGGCGCCTCGGAGGCGGCGGGAGCACCGGCGGTCACCGGCACCACGGTCTCGGCGGCCTCAGCACCCGCCGGAGCCCCTGCGGGCGCGGCGGCACGGCGAACCGCGCGGCGCCTCTTCGGAGCGGCGGGCGCGGCCTCCTCGGCGCTCTGGGCAGCCTCAGGAGTCTCCTGCGCCGCCGCGGCGGCGTCCTCGGCGGCGGTCTCCTCGACCTCGCCGGCCTCTACGGCGTCGGCCGCGAGGTCGTCGGGCTCCGCGGCCGGTATGGCCGGCGTGACGGTCTCCACGGGAGCGTCGGAGGAGGCGCCGACGGGCGGACCCGCCGGCCGGGAGGCGGCACGGCGCCGCCGCCGGGGCGGCAGGGTGTCGCTGGGGGTGTTCTGTTCGGAGTCCGTGGCGGACTCTGTGGGTTCGGTCGGTCCGAGCATGCGGGCTTTTCTCCCGTCAGGCTCCCGGGCGCCGCACCTGGTCCGGCTGTGCCGGTGACGTCCGCGGCTCGCGCTGTGCGCGTCGCCGCCGTCCGGGGCGCGGGCGCCGCACGGGAGCTCTCTGTGTCCTGTCTCGCCGGTTCCGTACGCCGAATGCGTACGGCCTGGCGAAAGTCTTCTGGTCGGTGCGCTGCCCGACCCAGGTGGCTCCCGAGTCCGAGGGCGGCGCTACGACGTCCGTCCCTTCGCGGAACCTACGCCGGCGCCGTCGCGGCGGCAGGCGGTTCGGCCTTTGAGCGGGCCTCCGCTGCCTCGCGGTCGGGCGCGAGCGGGTCGGTCACCGTGCCGGTCTCTTCATCGAACAGCCCCTGCGCCAGCCTGGTCACCGCTGCGGGGACCGGCGGCGCCAGGTCGGCCACGGCGCGGAGACCGGACAGGACGTCGTCGGGTCGTACGGCAGGCGTCACGTGCCGAACAACCAGCCGCAGTATCGCACAGGGCTGGTCGGTCGGCCTATCAGCCTGGGAACTCTGCGTTTCCGTGAGGCCGGGGATCTCCAGGCTCACGACGGCGGAGCGGGCGTCGAAGGTACGGACGCCGTTCTTCATGAGGCGCTGGACCTCCACGGTCTCGGCCGCGTTGAAGGCGTCCACCGCACGGCGGGCGTCCTCCTGCGACACGCCGTCCAGTCGCAGCTCCCACACGGAAGCCGTCAGCCGGTCGGCCAGCCCCGAGGTGTGGGCCTCGACCGCCTCGATGATGTCGAGCCCGGTGGGCATCGACTCGTCGAGAAGGGCCCTGAGCTGCTCCGGGTCGCGGTGCGCGGTCAGCGCGATCTCCAGATACTCCGCCTCACTGCCCGTGCCGGTGGGTGCGGCATTGGCGTACGACACCTTCGGGTGCGGTGTGAAGCCCGCCGAGTACGCCATCGGCACCTCGGCACGGCGCAACGCACGCTCGAAGGCGCGCTGGAAGTCACGGTGGCTGGTGAACCGGAGGCGGCCGCGCTTGGTGTAGCGCAGTCGGATGCGCTGCACCGCGGGTGCGGGCGGCGGGCCTTCGGGCTGTCGCTTGCCCAGTGTCGTTCAGTCCTTCGTGAGAGCGGTCGTACTGCTACCAAGAGTACGTGCCTCGCGGCCCGAAGGTTCCCCGAGGTCGACCGGCTGCGGCTGCGCGGGCTCACCGAAGAGCATCCGCCGGAAGTCGGCACGCGCCTGCCGTACGGATTCCCGGGCGGAGGCCAGCGCCTGCCGCGTGGCCCGTCCCACGCTGCGGGCGGCCTCGGCGGCGGGCCGCAGGACGGCGTCCCGCACGACGTGCCCGACGGGCGTCAGCACGCTCCGGTACACCCACCGCACCGGCTCGACGAAGATCCACCTCAGGAGTGTCGCCAGGAACCGCCCGACGGCGAGCGAGATGTGCCCGGCGATCCGCCAGGCGTGCCCGAGGGCGTCCCCGACCTCCCGCCCGATGACGGCGAGGACCCGCCCGACCGGCGTGAGGATCCAGCGCCACACGGCGAGCGCGGGAAGGACGAACAGGATCCGCGCGATCCAGTAGAGGGCCGTCCCGATGCCGGTGACGATCGTGCTCGCCAGCCACACCAGCCCCCTGGCGCACCAGGCGATCGCCCGCCCGACGGGCGCGAGCACCCACGTGTACAGCCATACGGCGGGGACGACGACGAGATACCGGGCGAGCCACGCCACGACCGCGTACACGCCGGCCCCGACCGCGGCGAGCACGGCGCCGAGCCCCTTCAGCACCCACATCACGGCATGCCCGACCGGTGTGAGCAGATACGAGTACACCCAGCCGAGCGCGGCAACGACGCCCCGGGCGACCCCGGTGACGACCCACTCGATCGCGTGTCCCACCGGCGTCAGCACCTGCCGGTAGAACCACACCAGCGGCACGACGAGCAGCACGTTCCCGAGCCACCCGAGCGCCTTGGCCACGGGCACGACGACGTACCGCCACAGCCCCACGAACGGCCAGACGAACACCGCCCGCCCGAGCCACAGCAGCGCCCGGCCCAGCGGCCGGAAGAGCACGTCGTTCAGGAACCGCCCGGCCACGACGAGCGCGTCCCACACCATCCGCACGGGGACGACCAGCACGAGCACGACGATCCGCACGGGAATCCGGACGGCGACGGCGAGACACCCCTCGGGCGCCGCCTCACGCACCGGTGGCGCGGACGGTTCGGGCACCCGTTTCCGCAGATCGACTCGCGTCTCGGAGCCCTCGCGGGCCGGTTTCTCCAGATCCATACCGTCGTAGACGCCTCAGCGGCCCGTCCGGATCCAGCACCGCACAGCCCCGCCCCGTTCTTCCGCAGATCCTCCACCTGGTTCTCCACCTGGCGTCATGATCATACGGCTCACGCGCCAGCGATCCGCGCGTGCAGCAGCCGGGGCGACTCCTGGAAGCCGCACCGGGCGTAGGCGGGAATCGCCCGCGGGCTCGAGTGCACGGTCACCCGTTCCAGCCCGAGCTCCCGGGCCCCGTCCAGCACGGCCCTGATCAGCGCACCGCCCACCCCGCCGTCGCGCGCCCCGGGTACGACGTACACGCACTGCAGATCGCCGGAGGCCCGGCGCGGCGCCCGCGGCGATGGCACCCGCTGCACCACCGCCAGCCAGGCCATGCCGATGACGACGCCGTCGTCACGCACGACCACCGTGCACCGGTGCGAACCGGCGTTGTCCCGGGCCCAGTCGACGAAGTGCCGTAAGAATTCCTCGCGTTCACCGAGGGCCTCGCCTCCGTTCTCGACGAGCCACTCCCAGCGAAGTGCCGCCACGGCCGCCAGTTCGCCGGGCCGAGCGGGGCGGATGCTGATGTTCTCCATCAGCTCATTGTCCGGTCGGTGGCCCCGTCCGCCTCCCACCGCAGCAGGTCCCCCGGCTGGCACTCGAGGACCTCGCAGAGGGCGGCGAGGGTCGAGAAGCGGACCGCCTTGGCGCGGCCGTTCTTGAGGACCGCGAGGTTGGCGGGGGTGATGCCGACGCGTTCCGCGAGTTCACCCACGGACATCTTCCGCTTCGCCAGCATCACGTCGATGTCGACGGCGATCGGCATCAGATGACCTCTTCCAACTCGGCCTGCATCCGCGCCGCTTCGACGTCCCGCGCGACGGCCTGCGCGAGCAGCATCCGCAGGACGAGCACGACCAGCGCGACCCCCAGCACGGCCACGCCGACCCCGCCCAGCAGCAGTACCACCCCCGGAGCGACGGCCTCGCCCGGCGCGAGGACGACCCCGAGCGCGAACACCAGGCAGGCCGCGGCCACGAAGGCACCGATCACGATGTGCACGTACCGGAAGGCGGCCGTGGAGAACACCGTCCCGCGACGCACCATCGTCACCAGCCGCCACACGCAGACCACGACGACCTGGGCGGTCACGACACCCAGCACCAAGATCACGAGGATCGGGGTGCGCAGGTAGGCGTATTCGGGCTTGAGCCCGTTCATGTCGATGGCCAGCAGCGGGACCATCACCCCCTGCACGAACAACGACCCGGCGAGCAACACCACGAGCACCACACGCAACGCCGCCACGGCCAGCTTCCCCATCACCACTCCTTCAATCGACCTACGATAGGAATCTATCGAAATTCGATACATGAGGCAAGGGGTGTCGGCCTTCGACGCACACGCAGAAGCGAAGGAGCCCCCTCCGAAGTCGGAGGGGGCTCCCTGTGCGGCGATACGGATGTGGTGCCGCCGCCGGCGACCGTCAGTGCGCGTGACCGCTCGGCGCCGGTGCCGCGTTCTTGACCGTCAGGGGCAGGAGCTTCTTGCCCGTCGGGCCGATCTGGATCTGGGTGTCCATCTGCGGACACACCCCGCAGTCGAAGCACGGCGTCCAGCGGCAGTCCTCGACCTCCGTCTCGTCGAGGGCGTCCTGCCAGTCCTCCCAGAGCCAGTCCTTGTCGAGGCCGGAGTCCAGGTGGTCCCAGGGCAGGACCTCCTCGTACGTGCGCTCTCGCGTCGTGTACCAGTCGACGTCGACGCCGAACGGGACAAGTGCCTTCTCGGCGCACCGCATCCAGCGGTCGTACGAGAAGTGCTCGCGCCAGCCGTCGAAGCGGCCGCCGTCGTCGTAGACCGCGCGGATGACGGCGCCGATCCGGCGGTCGCCGCGGGACAGCAGGCCCTCGACGATGCCGGGCTTGCCGTCGTGGTAGCGGAAGCCGATGGAGCGGCCGTACTTCTTGTCGCCGCGGATCTTGTTGCGCAGCTTCTCCAGGCGGGCGTCCGTCTCCTCGGCCGACAGCTGCGGCGCCCACTGGAAGGGGGTGTGGGGCTTGGGGACGAAGCCGCCGATCGAGACCGTGCAGCGGATGTCGTTGGAGTTCGAGACCTCGCGGCCCTTGGCGATGACCTTCGTCGCCATGTCGGCGATCTGGAGGACGTCGTCGTCGGTCTCCGTCGGCAGGCCGCACATGAAGTACAGCTTCACCTGGCGCCAGCCGTTGCCGTAGGCGGTGGCGACCGTGCGGATCAGGTCCTCTTCCGAGACCATCTTGTTGATGACCTTGCGGATACGCTCCGAACCGCCCTCCGGGGCGAAAGTGAGGCCGGAGCGGCGGCCGTTGCGCGTGAGTTCGTTCGCCAGGTCGATGTTGAAGGCGTCCACGCGGGTGGACGGGAGGGAGAGGCCGACCTTGTCGTCCTCGTAGCGGTCCGCGAGGCCCTTGGCGATGTCGCCGATCTCCGAGTGGTCCGCCGAGGAGAGGGACAGCAGGCCCACCTCCTCGAAGCCCGTCGCCTTCAGGCCCTGCTCGACCATGTCGCCGATGCCCGTGATGGAGCGCTCGCGGACCGGGCGGGTGATCATGCCGGCCTGGCAGAAGCGGCAGCCGCGGGTGCAGCCGCGGAAGATCTCCACCGACATGCGCTCGTGGACCGTCTCGGCCAACGGGACCAGGGGCTGCTTCGGGTACGGCCACTCGTCGAGGTCCATCACCGTGTGCTTGGAGACCCGCCACGGGACTCCGCTGCGCTTCGGCACGACGCGGGCGATACGGCCGTCCGGCAGGTACTCGACGTCGTAGAAGCCGGGCACGTACACCCCGCCCGTCTTCGCCAGGCGGAACAGCAGCTCCTCGCGGCCGCCGGGGCGGCCCTCCGCCTTCCAGGCGCGGATGATCGCGGTGACCTCGAGCACGGCCTGCTCGCCGTCACCGATCACCGCGCAGTCGATGAAGTCCGCGATCGGCTCGGGGTTGAACGCGGCGTGGCCGCCGGCCATGACGATCGGGTCGTCCAGGCCGCGGTCCTTGGACTCCAGGGGGATCCCGGAAAGGTCAAGGGCCGCCAGCATGTTGGTGTAGCCCAGCTCCGTGGAGAAGGACAGGCCCAGTACGTCGAAGGCCTTCACGGGCCGGTGGCTGTCCACCGTGAACTGCGGGACGCCGTGCTCCCGCATCAGCTCCTCGAGGTCCGGCCACACGCTGTACGTGCGCTCGGCGAGGACGCCCTGCTGCTCGTTGAGCACCTCGTAGAGGATCTGGACGCCCTGGTTGGGCAGGCCGACCTCGTAGGCGTCCGGGTACATGAGCGCCCAGCGGACGTCACAGGAGTCCCAGTCCTTGACCGTGGAGTTGAGTTCTCCGCCGACGTACTGGATCGGCTTCTGCACGTGCGGGAGCAGAGCTTCGAGCTGCGGGAACACCGACGCAGCGACTTCGGCAGACATGTCGCGCACCTTCGTGAGCTGGACTGAACGGACAGGGTGACCATCCAGACTAACGCGACCCGGACGCACCTTCGTACGCGCGGAAGATCAGCGGAAGATCAGCGGAGGATGAGAGGGGGATCAGAGGGGGATCAGAGGCCCGCCGCCCCGTCCTTGATCCCGTCCCAGAATCCGGGCAACTCGGTCTCCACTCGCGCCGCCCGCTGCTCCTCGCGCTCATGGAGCAGGCCGTAGGTGAAGGCGCTCTCCCCGGCCGCGTGGGCGACCGCCGACAGCTCGCGCAGGGCCTGCCGGGCCATCACGCTGTCCTGGTGCTCGCCGAGCAGGGCCTGGAGCGCCTTCATGGACTTGACCAGGTCCCTGGCCGGTTTGCCGAGGGCCGGCCGGGCCGCCTCAGCCGCGTAGCGGGCGCGCTTGGTCTTCTTGCGGGCCTCGTGGATCGCGACGTCGCGGTCGGTGCCGGGCTCCAGTTCCACGGCCTGCTCGACCAGCCCGGCGACCTTGCGGAAGTCCTTCTTCACGGCCTTGGCGATCGGCTTGCGGGGCTTCTTGCCGGCCGTCTTCCGCAGGGGCGGGCCGGCGATCAGCGCGTCCAGGGTGTCGAGCAGGGCCAGGTAGCGGCGGGAGTCCAGGACGCCGATGAGCCGGCCCCGGGTCCCGCCGTGCTCGGTTCTCGCCCAGGTGTGCAGCCGCTCGCCGACCGGGCCGCGCACCAGGGTGGCCGGTACCTCGTCGAGGGCCGCCGTGAGCCGTTCGGTCAGCACCTCGCGGTCACGGTCCAGGCCCAGCTCAGCGGCCAGCCACTTCAGCTCGTCGCCGACCGGGTCGGTGACGGTCCGGTCGAGGATCTCGCCGTAGGACTTGAAGGTGCTGCGCAGCCGGCGGGTGGCCACGCGCATGCTGTGCACGGAGTCCTCGGCGTCCCGCCGCACGGCCGGGTCGAGCTCGACGATGGCGTCCCGCTGGGCGCGCACGTACGCCAGGACGTGGTCCGAGGCCGTCACCGGTTCCGCGGCGGCGGCGGACGCGCGCTGCTCGTGCGGCGCCGTCTCCGCCAGGGCCCGCGCCAGCTTCGACGCCGAGGCCGACGGCCGTACGCCCGCCTTGCGCAGCCGTTTCTCCACCTTGTCGAGGAAGGCCGGGTCTCCCCCGTCGGCGAGCTCCACCTCGATCTCCGTCCACTGCGCCGCACCGCCGCCGGCCGTGAGCCGGTCGGCCTGGACGGCGTCGACGCTGACCTCGGCGAGCAGCCGGCCGTCGGCGTCGACGAGGTGACGCACGTCACGGTCGGAGCGCAGCCGGACGACGGGCAGCAGTGCGCCGCCGCGGACGCGGGAGCGGACGAGCCCGGCGAGGTCGTCCGGGAGGGTGTCGGAGAGCGGGGCCTGGATCTCGTCGCGGACGCCGGGGGCGACGGGGAACTTCAGATGCCAGCCCGCGTCCGAGCCGCCGGTGCGGCGGCGCAGGGTGACGGACGACGCGGCGAGGCGTTCGTCGGCGGTGTCGTAGTAGGTGGCGTCGAGGTGGGTGACGCCCTTGTCGAGTACGGCCGCGACCCCGGCGACACCGGTCAGGTCGGGGAGTCCGCTGTCCTCGGACTCGTATTTCCGCTCGATCTCACGCTTGGTGTCCGCCATGGACCGAATCTAGTGGGCACGGGGGCGGGGCGGCAGGGGGCCGCCCCGCCGGTGTTCACGCCGACATGGGGCGCTGGACCCGGATCGACTGCAGCAGACCGACCGCTATCCATGTGGCGAACATCGATGAGCCGCCGTACGACACGAACGGCAGCGGCAGGCCGGTGACCGGCATGATGCCGAGCGTCATGCCGATGTTCTCGAACGTCTGGAAGGCGAACCAGGCGACGATGCCGGCGGCGACGATCGTGCCGTACAGGTCGCTGGTCTCCCGGGCGATACGGCAGGCCCGCCACAGGACGATGCCCAGCAGCAGGATGATCAGGCCGCCGCCGAGGAAGCCCAGTTCCTCCCCGGCCACGGTGAAGACGAAGTCCGTCTGCTGCTCGGGCACGAACTGGCCGGTGGTCTGCGAGCCGTGGAAGAGGCCGGAGCCGGTCAGGCCGCCGGAGCCGATGGCGATGCGGGCCTGGTTGGTGTTGTAGCCGACGCCGGCCGGATCGAGCTCGGGGTTGGCGAAGGCGGCGAAGCGGGCGATCTGGTAGTCGTCGAGCACCCCGATCTGCCAGACGGTGATCGCGCCGATGGCGCCCGCGCCGAGCAGCCCGAACACCCACCGGTTGGTGGCGCCGGAGGCGAGCAGCACGCCGAGCACGATGATGACCATCACCATGACCGACCCGAGGTCGGGCATGAGCATCACGATCACCATGGGCACGGCGGCCAGGCCCAGGGCCTGCATGACCGTGCGGTGGTCGGGGTACTGCCGGTCGCCGGCGTCGACTCTGGCCGCCAGCAGCATCGCCATGCCCAGGATGATCGTGACCTTCACGAACTCCGAGGGCTGGAGGGAGAAGCCGCCGGGGAGCTTGATCCACGAGTGGGCGCCGTTGATCGTGGAGCCGAGCGGGGTGAGCACCAGCAGGATCAGCAGGACCGAGAAGCCGTACAGGACCGGCACGGCCGTGCGCAGGCCGCGGTGGCCGAGCCAGATCGTGCCGGCCATCAGGGCGAGGCCGATGCCGGTGTTGAGCAGGTGCCGGACGAGGAAGAAGTACTGGTCGCCCTGGTTGAGCTCCGTGCGGTTGCGGGTCGCCGAGTAGACGAGGAGCGTGCCGAGCAGGGACAGGGCCAGCGCCGACATCAGGATCGGCCAGTCCAGCCGCCGCGCCACCGAGTCGCGGGCGAGGAGTCTGGTCCAGCCCGAGCGCTCGGGGCCGTAGCCGGAGACCTGGAAGCTGTTCACACCACCGGTCATGACGGCAACCTCCGGCTTCCCCGCCGGCGCCGGCGCCTTCGGGTGTCACGGTTCTCCGGCGTCGGCGGGGCCGCCGTCGCCGGCTGGAGCGGGTCGGCCGGGGCGTTCGGGTCCTTCTTGTTCGCCTGCTGGTCCTTGGCCGGGTCCTTGGGAACCTTCGGGGAGGCGATGGTGCCGTCCGTCTTGACCTTCGGCAGGGTCTTCTGCGGGGTGGGCAGCAGCGCCTTCTTCGGGTCGATGTCGCCGTCCGGGGAGACGCCGTACAGCGCGTTGTAGATGTTGCGGACGGCGGGGCCGGAGGCTCCGGAGCCCGTACCACCCTGGGAGATCGTCATGACGACCGTGTAGTCCTTGGTGTACGTGGCGAACCAGGAGGTCGTCTGCTTGCCGTAGACCTCCGCCGTACCCGTCTTGGCGTGCATCGGGATCTTGTCCTGCGGCCAGCCGCCGAACCTCCAGGCGGCCGTACCGCGGGTGGCGACTCCCGCGAGGGCTTCGTCTATCTCGTTGCGCGTCTTCTGCGTCATCGGCAGCTTGCCGTGCGCCTGGGGCTTGAGCGGGGTGACCGTCTTGCCGTCCGCGCTGATGACGGCCTTGCCGACCGAGGGGGTGTACATCGTGCCGCCGTTGGAGATGGCTCCGTAGATCGTGGCCATCTGGATCGGCGTGACGAGGGTGTCGCCCTGGCCGATGGAGTAGTTGACGGAGTCACCGGCGCGCATGCGGTTGCCTTCGAGGCAGTTCTCGTAGGCGATCTTCTCCGCGTAGCTGCCGTTGCGCTTGCCGGTGCGGCACCAGGCGTCCTTGTTGGCCTTCCAGTAGTCCAGCTTCCACTTGCGGTCGGGGACGCGGCCGGTGACCTCGTTGGGCAGGTCGATGCCGGTCTCCTTGCCGAGGCCGAACTGGTGGGCGGTCTTGTAGAACCAGTCGCTGGGCTTCTTCTTCGGCTTGGTGCCGCCGTCCCTCTTCCACTCCTCGTGGGAGAGCCGGTAGAAGACCGTGTCGCAGGAGACCTCCAGGGCGCGGCCGAGGCTGATCGGGCCGTATCCCTTGGACTCGAAGTTCTTGAAGACCTGCCCGCCGATCGAGTACGAGCTGGAGCACTGGTAGGGGCCGTTGAAGGAGTAGCCCGCGTTGACCGCGGCGGCCGTCGGGATCACCTTGAAGATGGAGCCGGGCGCCGACTGGCCCTGGATCGCGCGGTTGAGCAGTGGGTAGTTGGAGCTCTTGCCCGTGAGCCGCGTGTAGTCCTTGGCGGAGATGCCGCCCACCCAGGCGTTCGGGTCGTACGTCGGGTTGGAGGCCATGGCGACGACGCGGCCGGTCTTGGCCTCCATGACGACGACGGCACCGGAGTCGGCCTTGTAGTTCGTGCCCGTGTTGCGGTCGTGCTCCTTGCGGGCCTGCTTCATGGCCTCGTTCAGCTCGTACTCGGCGATCCGCTGGACGCGGGAGTCGATGCTGGTGACGAGGTTGTCGCCGGGATGGGCCGGGTCGGCCTCGGCCTGGCCGATGACGCGGCCGAGGTTGTCCACCTCGTAGCGCGTGACGCCGGCCTTGCCGCGCAGATGCTTGTCGTACTGGCGCTCCAGGCCGGAGCGGCCGACCTGGTCGGAGCGCAGGTACGGCGAGTTGGTGTTCTGGGCCTTCTTGATCTCCTCGTCGGTGACCGGCGAGAGGTAGCCGAGGACCTGGGCGGTGTTGGCCTTGCCCGGGCTCGGGTAGCGGCGCACGGCCTCGGGCTCGGCGGTGATGCCGGGGAAGTCCTCGGCGCGCTCGCGGATCTGGAGGGCCTGCTTGGGGGTGGCCTCGTCGGTGATGGGGATGGGCTGGTACGGCGAGCCGTTCCAGCAGGGCTGGGGCGTCTTGGAGTCGCAGAGCCGGACCTTCTCCTGGACCTCCTTGGGCGTCATGCCCAGGACTCCGGCGAGCTTGGTGAGGACGTCCTTGCCGTCGTCCGGCATCTTCAGCAGGTCGGTGCGGGAGGCGGAGACGACCAGTCGCGTCTCGTTGTCGGCGAGGGCCACGCCGCGCGCATCCAGGATGGAGCCGCGGACGGCGGGCTGGACGACCTGCTGGACGTGGTTGCCCGACGCCTCCTTGGCGTACGCCGCGCCCTCACGGATCTGGAGGTACCACAGACGTCCGCCGAGGGTGAGCAGGAGGGACAGGACGAGGACCTGGATGACGACGAGCCGGATCTGGACCCGTGGGTTCCGCCCGGTCTCGGGGATGTTGGTCACTGCGGCTGCCTCCCCCTCTCGGTGCGCGTACGGATGTGCGAGTACGAAGGTGTCTCCGGGCACGTGTGTGCGGTTACGAGTGAGGAACGACGGGCCCAGGAGCCGGCGTTCCTACCGGAGCGGCGCGTTCGGGTGAACTTTCCTGCGGTCACAGCCGCTTGACCCCCTTGATGCGCCCCGCCCGCGCCATCCGTGCCCGGGCCGCCTTCACGCGCAGCCCGTTCCGCTGGCTGCCGATCTTCAGGCCGGTGCCGCCGGAGAGCCAGCCGGAGGAGATGTCCGTGGCCTTGGCGCCGGAGCCGGTCTCGGCGAGCGGATCGTTCTCGGCGCGTCTGGCCAACGCCATCACCCCCGGCACCACGAACGGGGCGAGCAGCAGGTCGTACAGGGCGGCCGTGAACAGCAGGCTGCCCAGGCCCACATGGCGGGCGGCGGTGTCCCCGACGAGAGCACCGACCCCGGCGTACAGCAGGGTGGAGCCGAGGGCGGCGGCGACCACCACGACCATGGGGCCGGTCGCGGACTTCAGCTGGCCCGTCTCGGGCTTCACCAGGCCCGCGAGGTAGCCGATGACGCACAGCACGAGTGCGTAGCGCCCGGCGGCGTGGTCGGCCGGCGGGGCCAGATCGGCGAGCAGGCCCGCGCCGAAGCCGACGAGGGCGCCGCCCACATGGCCGTACACCAGGGCGAGGCCCAGGACGGTGAGGAGCATCAGGTCGGGCACGGCGCCCGGCAGGTGCAGGCGGGCGAGGACGCTCACCTGGATCACCAGGGCGACGACGACCAGGGCGGAGGAGAGCAGGATCCGGTTGACGCGCATGAGGTGACAGCTCCTACTGCTCTTGCTGGTTCTGGCCGTCTGCGGGGGCCTCGGCGGACGGCGTCACGGTCACCGTCACCGTCGGCCTCGGAGTCGGCTTCGGCTTGGGCGGGAGCACCGTGTCGCGCGGGTCCTTCTTCGGGGCCTCGACGACGACGCCGACGATGTCGAGCTTGCTGAAGGCGGCGTACGGCGTGACGTAGAGCGTGCGGGTCAGCCCGCCGCCGGACGGGTCGACGCGGGAGACCACACCGACGGGCACCCCGGGCACGAACGGCCGGTCGGCCTGCGAGCCGAAGGTGACCAGGCGATCGCCCTTCTTCACCTCCGCCTTGCCGTTGAGGAGTTCCACGCGCAGCGGGCGGTCGCCCTGCCCAGAGGCGAAGCCCAGCTCGTCGCTGGCCTCCATCCGGGTGCCGACCGTGAAGTCGGGGTCGCTGGCGAGCAGGACCGTGGCGGTGTTGGGCCCGACGGTGGTGACCCGGCCGACGAGCCCGTCCCCGTTCAGGACGGTCATGTCGCGTTTGATGCCGTCGTTGGCGCCGACGTCGATGGTGATGGTCCAGGAGAAGCCCTGCGCGGCCCCGATGGCGATGACCTCGGCGCCCTTGATTCCGTACTGGCCCTGGCCGGAGATCTTCAGCATCTTGTCGAGCTGCTTGAGGCGGCTGCGACCGCGGTCGTCGCTGCCGAGCCGCGCCTTCAGGGCCGCGTTCTCCTCTTCCAGCGCGGCGAGCCGGTCGTGCCGCTCACCGGATTCCCGGATGGCGGAGACCGCGTTGCCGACCGGGTCGACCGCGGCCGCCACACCGCTTTCGATCGGGCCGAAGACCGTCGCCGCGCCCTGCCGGGCACCGTCGACCGGGGAATCCTCCCCACCGCGAATGTCCACCGTGATCAACGCGAACGCGATGGCGATCAGCAGCACCAGGAGCAGCCGGCTCTCTCGTGTGTCCCTCACGTGCGGCGGCCGTGCCCTTCCTCATAGGAATTCGGGAAGCCCCAGGGAAACCCGAGGGGCTGCATTGTGGGAGCTTATGCATCTATATCAACGATCCGCCGTACGAGAGGAGATCGTCCCGTACGGCGGAATCGAAGAGTTACGTCATCTGCGCGGCTGGGCGTCCAGCACCTGCTGGAGCGCCTCGAACTCCTCGACGCACTTTCCGGAACCGAGCGCCACGCTGTCCAGGGGGTCCTCGGCGATATGGATCGGCATGCCGGTCTCCCGACGCAGCCGCTCGTCCAGGCCCCTCAGCAGCGCTCCGCCGCCGGTCAGAACGATTCCTCGGTCCATGATGTCGCCGGACAGCTCCGGCGGGCACTTGTCGAGGGTCGTCTTGACGGCGTCGACGATCGCGTTGACCGGCTCCTCGATCGCCTTGCGGACCTCCGCGGCGGAGATCACTACGGTCTTCGGCAGCCCGGAGACCAGGTCCCGGCCGCGGATTTCGGTGTGCTCGTCGGTGTCCAGGTCGTACGCAGAACCGATCGTGATCTTGATCTGCTCGGCCGTGCGCTCACCCAGCAGGAGGGAGTACTCCTTCTTGATGTGCTGGATGATCGCGTTGTCCAGCTCGTCGCCCGCGACACGGATGGACTGGGCGGTGACGATGCCGCCGAGGGAGATGACCGCGACCTCCGTGGTGCCGCCGCCGATGTCGACCACCATGTTGCCCGTGGCCTCGTGGACCGGCAGGCCGGAGCCGATGGCAGCGGCCATGGGCTCCTCGATGATGTGCACCTGGCGGGCGCCGGCCTGGGACGACGCCTCGATGACGGCCCGGCGCTCGACGCCCGTGATGCCCGAGGGCACACAGACGACGACCCGCGGACGAGCCAGATACCGCCGCTTGTGGATCTTCAGAATGAAGTAGCGGAGCATCCGCTCGGTGATCTCGAAGTCGGCGATCACACCGTCCTTCAGCGGACGAACGGCAACGATGTTGCCGGGCGTGCGCCCGATCATCTTCTTCGCTTCGGCACCGACCGCGAGGATGCCACCGGTGTTGGTGTTGATCGCGACGACGGACGGCTCGTTGAGTACGATCCCGCGACCCCTGACGTACACCAGCGTGTTGGCGGTCCCGAGGTCGACAGCCATGTCACGGCCGATGAACGACATTGAGTTCCCCATCAGGATTCGTCTGGCCTTCCCACTAGCTTTTGAGGGCTTTTCAGGTAGGCAAAGGTGGGTGCTGTGACGTGAAGGCTTCCATCGTAGACGCGCCTTCGCGAACACTGCGGGAGGGTCTCCGCCATTGTCAGCAGATGCCGCAGGGGTTCGCTTGTGGAGACGGGCGTTCGGGGACCATCGTTCCCTCGATCGCCACGCATATGCCAGAAAAGTCCGGGAGCCGTGGCTCCCAGACTTCCTCTCACCGTTTCGTCTTAGGCGCGACCCGGGAAGAAGATCTTCACTTCCCGCTCGGCGGACTCCTCCGAGTCGGAGGCGTGGATCAGGTTCTCCCGGACGATGACGCCGTAGTCGCCGCGGATGGAGCCGGGGGCCGCGGCGATCGGGTCGGTCGGGCCGGCCAGCTGGCGCACGCCCTCGATGACCCGCTCGCCCTCGACGATCATCGCCACGACCGGGCCGGAGGCCATGAACTCCACCAGCGGCTCGTAGAAGGGCTTGCCCTTGTGCTCGCCGTAGTGCTGCTCCAGCGTGTCCTGGTCCAGGGTGCGCAGCTCCAGCGCGGTGATCGCCCAGCCCGCCTTGCGCTCGATGCGGCTGATGATCTCGCCGGTCAGGCCGCGACGGACGGCGTCGGGCTTGAGGAGGACGAGGGTGCGCTGGCTCACGACGGGCTCCTTATGTATCAAGGTTGTGCGGTGGAACGAGATTACCCGGCGTGTCGGGGAGCCTGTTACGCAGCGTCAGGTGTGGAGGAGCCGGATTGGGCCGCGAATCTCGCCTTCGCCTCGTCCACCTTCCGCCCGTAGTGCACGGACGCCCACCACAGGGCCGCGAAGACCACGCCCAGGAAGAACATCATCGGCACGGCGAAGCCCGACGCGATGAGCGCGATCTGCAACGCCCAGCCGAGCGCGACCCCGCCCGGGCGCGTCACCAGACCGCACAGCACCAGGCACAGGAACATCGCGACACCGCTGACCGTCCACACGGTCGTCATGGACAGGTCGGGATCCTTCATGGCGACCAGACCGGCGAAGCCGATGATGAAGAACTCGCCGATCAGGGTCGAAGAACAGAGCGTACGCACGGTCTCAGCCCTTCCCCAGGAGCAGTCGGGCCTCGCCGACGGTGATGACGGAACCGGTGACGAGCACACCGCCACCCGCGAACTCGCCCTCCTCCTCGGCCAGCGTGATCGCGGCCTCCAGCGCGTCGGGCAGCCGCGGCTCGACCTGGACGCGTTCCTCGCCGAACACCTCGACGGCGATACCCGCCAGCTCGTCGGCGTCCATCGCGCGGTGACTGGAGTTCTGCGTGACCACGATCTCGGCGAACACCGGCTCGAAGGCCTCCAGCAGCCCCCGCACGTTCTTGTCACCGCTCGCGCCGACGACACCGATGAGCCGGCTGAACTGGAAGGCCTCACCGATGGCCTCGGCCGCCGCCCGGGCGCCCGCCGGGTTGTGGGCGGCGTCGAGCACGACGGTCGGGGAACGCCGCACGACCTCCAGCCGGCCCGGCGAGGCGACGGCGGCGAACGCCTTGCGGACCGTGTCGAAGTCGAGCGGCTCGGCCCGCTGCGCGCCGACGCCGAAGAACGCCTCGACGGCGGCGAGCGCGACGGCCGCGTTGTGCGCCTGGTGCGCGCCGTGCAGCGGCAGGTACACCTCCGGGTACTCGCCGCCCAGGCCGCGCAGAGTCAGCAGTTGACCGCCGACGGCCACCTGCCGCTCCACGACACCGAACTCCAGGCCCTCCCGGGCCACCGTCGCGTCCACCTCGACGGCCCTCTTCAGCAGCACCTGCGCCGCGTCGACCGGCTGCTGCGCCAGAATCACCGTCGCGCCCTGCTTGACGATGCCGGCCTTCTCGGCGGCGATCTCCGCGTGCGTGGTGCCGAGCCGGTCGGTGTGGTCGAGGTCTATGGGCGTGACGACGGCGACGTCGGCGTCGATCACGTTCGTGGCGTCCCAGGAGCCGCCCATGCCGACCTCGACGACGGCGACGTCCGCGGGCGCGTCGGCGAACGCCGCGTACGCCATGCCGGTGAGCACCTCGAAGAAGGACAGCCGGTACTCCTGCGACGCGTCGACCATCTCCACGTACGGCTTGATGTCCTGGTACGTCTCGATGAACCGCTCGGGCGCGATGGGAGCGCCGTCGAGGCTGATGCGCTCGGTGATCGACTGCACGTGGGGCGAGGTGTAGCGGCCGGTCCGCAGCTCGAAGGCGCCGAGCAGGGCCTCGATCATGCGGGCCGTGGAGGTCTTGCCGTTGGTCCCCGTGATGTGGATCGACGGGTACGCCCGCTGCGGCTCCCCCAGCACGTCCATCAGCGCGGCGATCCGGCTGACGGAGGGCTCCAGCTTGGTCTCGCCCCAGCGGGTGGCGAGCTCCGCCTCGACCTCGCGCAGGGCCTTGTCGACCTCGGGGTCGGCGGGCCGGGTCGGGATGTCGGCGTCGGGCGGGCCGCCCTGGGTGCGCAGCGTTCGGCTGCCGGCCTCGATGACCGCGAGGTCGGGATCGCGGGTGGTCTCCTCCGCGATGATCTCGTCGAAGGTGTTGAGGGGGTCGGGCTGGTCGTCGGCGTTGTGGTCTGGAGGGAGCTCGCTCACGGGGCCAGTCTACGGAGCGGCGGTGACATCGGTCGGGGGTGGTTTGTGTCGTCCGGTGTCTGCGGGTCTGTGGGGGCTTGTCGCGCAGTTCCCCGCGCCCCCAAAAAACAGGTCCGTGCCCCTGAGCCACGTCAGAGGCCCCCGGGCCTGACAGCTCCGGGGGCCTCCACGACCGTGCGAACGGGCTACGCCTGCGGCAGCCTCTCCAGCTGCGCCTGGATCCGGGCGATGTCCTCCTCCGCCTTGGCCAGGCGGGTGCGGATCTTGTCCACGACATGGTCGGGGGCCTTCGCCAGGAACGCCTCGTTGCCGAGCTTGGCGTTCGCCTGGGACTTCTCCTTCTCCGCCGCCGCGAGGTCCTTCGCGAGGCGCTTGCGCTCCGCCGCCACGTCGATCGTGCCGGAGAGGTCGAGGGCGACCTCCGCGCCCGCGACCGGCAGAGTCGCCGTGGCCGTGAAGGCGTCGCCCTCCGGCTGGAGCCGGAGCAGCTGGCGGATGGCGGCCTCGTGCGCCGCGAACGGCGTGCCGTCCAGGGTCAGCCGGGCCGGGACGCGCTGGCCGGGCTGGAGGCCCTGGTCGGCGCGGAAGCGGCGGACCTCGGTGATAACCGACTGGAGGCTCTCGATCTCACGCTCGGCGTCGGCGTCCCGGAAGCCACTGTCCTTCGGCCAGTCGGCGATGACGACCGACTCGCCGCCGGTGAGGGTGGTCCACAGCGTCTCGGTGACGAACGGGACCACCGGGTGCAGCAGCTTCAGCGTGACGTCGAGGACCTCACCGAGGACGCGCTTGCTGACCTCGGCCGCCTCGCCGCCCGCCTGGAACGTCGTCTTGGACAGCTCGACGTACCAGTCGAAGACCTCGTCCCACGCGAAGTGGAACAGGGAGTCGGACAGCTTCGCGAACTGGTAGTCGTCGTAGAACGCGTCGACTTCCGCGACGACCGTGTTCAGGCGGGAGAGGATCCAGCGGTCCGTCGAGGACATCTTCGACGGGTCCGGCAGCGGGCCGTCCACCGTCGCGCCGTTCATCATCGCGAAGCGCGTCGCGTTCCAGATCTTGTTGGCGAAGTTGCGCGAGCCCTGGACCCAGTCCTCGCCGATCGGGACGTCGACACCCGGGTTGGCGCCACGGGCGAGGGTGAAGCGCAGGGCGTCGCTGCCGTACTTGTCCATCCAGTCCAGCGGGTTGACCGCGTTGCCGAAGGACTTCGACATCTTCTTGCCGAACTGGTCGCGGACCATGCCGTGCAGGGCGATGGTGTGGAACGGCGGGGTGCCGTCCATCGCGTACAGGCCGAACATCATCATCCGGGCGACCCAGAAGAAGAGGATGTCGTAGCCGGTGACCAGGACCGAGTTCGGGTAGAACTTCGCGAGCGACTCGGTCTGTTCGGGCCACCCCAGCGTGGAGAACGGCCACAGGCCGGAGGAGAACCAGGTGTCGAGGACGTCGGTGTCCTGACGCCAGCCCTCGCCGCTCGGCGGCTCCTCGTCGGGGCCGACGCAGACGACCTCGCCGTTCGGGCCGTACCAGACCGGGATGCGGTGGCCCCACCACAACTGCCGCGAGATGCACCAGTCGTGGAGGTTGTCGACCCAGTCGAAGTAGCGCTTCTCCATCTCCTGCGGATGGATCTTGACCCGGCCGTCGCGGACCGCGTCACCGGCGGCCTTCGCGAGCGGGCCGACCTTGACCCACCACTGCATGGACAGGCGCGGCTCGATCGTCGTCTTGCAGCGCGAGCAGTGGCCGACCGAGTGGACGTAGGGCCGCTTCTCGGCGACGATCCGGCCTTCGGCGCGCAGGGCCGCGACGATCGCCGACCGCGCTTCCAGCCGGTCCTGGCCCTGGAAGGGGCCGTGGGCGGTGATGACCGCGTGCTCGTCCATGATCGTCAGGGCCGGGAGGTCGTGACGCTGGCCGATCTCGAAGTCGTTCGGGTCGTGGGCCGGGGTGACCTTGACGGCACCCGTGCCGAACTCGGGGTCGACGTGCTCGTCGGCGACGACCGGGATGGAGCGGTCGGTCAGCGGCAGCTTGACCAGCTTGCCGATCAGGTGCTTGTAGCGCTCGTCCTCGGGGTGAACGGCGACGGCCGTGTCACCGAGCATGGTCTCGGCGCGGGTGGTGGCGACGACGATGGTGTCGTCCCCGTCGCCGTACTTCATGGAGACGAGCTCGCCGTCGTCGTCCTGGTACTCCACCTCGATGTCCGAGATGGCGGTCAGGCAGCGCGGACACCAGTTGATGATGCGCTCGGCGCGGTAGATCAGCTCGTCGTCGTAGAGGCGCTTGAAGATGGTCTGGACGGCCTGGGACAGGCCCTCGTCCATGGTGAACCGCTCACGCGACCAGGCGACGCCGTCTCCCAGGCGCCGCATCTGTCCGCTGATCTGCCCGCCGGACTCGCCCTTCCACTGCCAGACGCGCTCGACGAAGGCCTCACGGCCCAGGTCGTGCCGGGACTTGTTCTCCTTCGCGAGCTCCCGCTCGACGACGTTCTGCGTGGCGATACCGGCGTGGTCCATGCCGGGCTGCCACAGCGTCTCGTAGCCCTGCATCCGCTTACGGCGGGTCAGGGCGTCGATGAGCGTGTGCTCGAAGGCGTGCCCGAGGTGCAGGCTGCCCGTGACGTTCGGCGGCGGGATGACGATCGTGTAGGGCGGCTTGTCGCTCTTCTCGTCCGCCTCGAAGTAACCCCGCTCTACCCAGCGCTCGTACAGCGGCCCCTCTACGTCGGCCGGCGCGTACTGGGTCGGCAGGTCGGTGCTGGGCGCTGGTGGCTGCTGCTGAGCGTTCTCGGTCACGGGGGTCAGTTTAGGGGTGTCACCACCCCGTCCCGAAACGCGTTTCCTTTGTAACGGTGGGGGCCCCGATGCCATGCACACGGCGGGTCTGCGCCAGGATGTCTCGAACGCATAAGCATCTGGAGGGGAACCCAGAACATGAGCTACAACCAGCCGGGCCCGTACGGCGGGCAGCCCCAGCAGCCCGGACCGTACGGCCAGCCGGGCCCCTACGGCCAGCCGCCGCAGGCCCCCCAGCCCGGCTACGGCTACCCCCAGCAGGCCCCTCCTCCCCAGCCCGGCTACGGCTACCCGCAGCAGCCCCCGCAGGGCGTCCCGCCCCAGCAGGCGCCCTACGGCCAGCAGCCCCCGTACGGCCAGCAGCCGCCCTACGGCCAGGCCCCGTACGGCGTCCCCCAGCCCCCGGCCCCGGGCGGCGGCAAGAAGAAGACGGGCATCATCATCGGCGCGGTCGCGGTGGTCGCGGCGATCGCCGTGGGCGCGTACTTCGTGATCGGCGGGGGCGGTGGCGGCCTGGAGGACGACGGGCCGCACAAGCTCACGACGCCGGCGACCGTGCTCAGCGACTACAAGCGCACCACGAAGGACGGGCAGACTGCCGGCGACGACTTGACGGCGGAGCTGGAGACGAGCGGCGTCAAGAACGCCAAGTCCACGGCGGGCCTGTACAACACGGTCGACCTGAGCGACTACGACCCCGACGATCCGGCGTCCGCGGCGAAGATGGCGACGGCCAAGACCCTTTCCGTGGCCGGTGCCTACGGTGAGATCTCCGACCCGGAGGCGACTCTGGACCTGTTCTTCGCCAACTTCAAGAAGTCGGCCGAGAAGGAGTCCTCCACCGGGTCCGGCAAGCCCGAACTGATCGGCGAGCCCGAGGCGGCCGACCTCGACGGCGCGGTCATGAAGTGCCAGTCGGTCAAGGGGCAGAACCGGGCGACCCAGAAGGAGCAGACCAACTGGTTCTGCGCGTGGGCCGACTACAGCACGATCGCCATCGTGTCGCCGGGTGACGCGGCGCAGGACGTCACCAAGGACGTGGCGATCGACCTCACCACCAAGGCCCGCGGCGAAGTCCGCGTCAAGGCCTGACACCGGCAACGACGAAGGCGCCCAGCAGAAGTGCTGGGCGCCTTCGCGTGCAGTGAGTGACTAGGCCGTCTTCTGCTCCCCCGGCCCCCGCCCCCGCGCATCCCGCGGAATCAGCGTCGGGTTGACGTTCGACTGAACGACGTCCGCCGTGATGACGACCCGGGCCACGTCCTTGCGGGACGGGACCTCGTACATCACGCCCTGGAGGACTTCCTCCATGATGGCGCGCAGGCCTCGCGCGCCGGTCTGGCGGAGGATGGCCTGGTCGGCGATGGCTTCGAGGGCCTCGCGCTCGAAGTCCAGCTCCACGCCGTCGAGTTCGAAGAGGCGCTGGTACTGCTTGACGAGCGCGTTGCGCGGCTCGACGAGGATCTGGAGCAGGGCCTCGCGGTCGAGGTTGTGGACCGAGGTGATGACCGGCAGGCGGCCGATGAACTCGGGGATCATGCCGAACTTGACCAGGTCCTCCGGCATGACCTCCTGGAACTGGTCCTTGGACTCCATCTCGCGCTTGGAGCGGATCTGCGCGCCGAAGCCGATGCCCTTGGCGCCGGCGCGGGACTCGATGATCTTCTCCAGGCCCGCGAAGGCACCGCCCACGATGAACAGCACGTTCGTCGTGTCGATCTGGATGAACTCCTGGTGCGGGTGCTTGCGGCCGCCCTGCGGCGGGACGGAGGCCGTGGTGCCCTCGAGGATCTTGAGGAGGGCCTGCTGTACGCCCTCCCCGCTCACGTCGCGCGTGATCGAGGGGTTTTCACTCTTCCTCGCGACCTTGTCGATCTCGTCGATGTAGATGATCCCGGTCTCGGCCTTCTTGACGTCGTAGTCGGCGGCCTGGATCAGCTTGAGCAGGATGTTCTCGACGTCCTCGCCGACGTAGCCGGCCTCCGTGAGGGCCGTGGCGTCGGCGATCGCGAAGGGGACGTTCAGCATCCGCGCGAGGGTCTGCGCGAGGAGGGTCTTGCCGGAGCCCGTGGGGCCGAGGAGGAGGATGTTGGACTTCGCCAGCTCGATGGCGTCGTCGCGGCCGCTCCCCCCGCCGTTCTCACCGGCCTGGACCCGCTTGTAGTGGTTGTAGACCGCGACGGAGAGGGCCTTCTTGGCGGCCTCCTGGCCGACCACGTAGCCCTCGAGGAACTCGTAGATCTCGCGGGGCTTCGGGAGCTCCTCCCAGCGGACCTCGCTGGTCTCCGCCAGCTCTTCCTCGATGATCTCGTTGCAGAGGTCGATGCACTCGTCGCAGATGTACACACCGGGCCCTGCGATGAGCTTCTTGACCTGCTTCTGGCTCTTGCCGCAGAACGAGCACTTGAGCAGATCGCCGCCGTCACCGATGCGTGCCACGGTGTGCTTCCCCTTCGCCTGGGAGACTCCTGGACGCCTACGTCCAAGCGGACTCCTGGTGCTGCCTTATGTCCGACGGTACCTTGCCGGGCCCCTCGTTCGGGCCCCCCTTGGCGCGGTTCACTTTGACGTGGACCGTCCGAAACCGTGCCAAGGGGCGGCAGACGATACAGCCTCTCGCCTCAGCGCAGGCTCGAGTTGTCCATCTTCCGGGTGGAGATGACCTGATCGATCAGGCCGTAGCTCAGCGCGTCCTCGGCCGTGAGGATCTTGTCGCGCTCGATGTCCTCGCGGATCTTCTCGATGTTCTGGGTCGAGTGCTTGGCCAGCATCTCCTCCAGCTGCGTACGCATGCGGAGGATCTCGTTGGCGGCGATCTCCAGGTCGGACACCTGGCCGCGGCCCGTCTCGCTGTAGGGCTGGTGGATCAGCACGCGCGCGTTCGGCAGGGCCATGCGCTTGCCCGGCGTACCGGCGGCCAGCAGGACGGCGGCGGCGGAGGCCGCCTGGCCCATGCAGACCGTCTGGATGTCCGGCTTCACGTACTGCATCGTGTCGTAGATCGCCGTGAGCGCCGTGAAGGAGCCGCCGGGGCTGTTGATGTAGACCGAGATGTCACGGTCGGGGTCCATCGACTCCAGGCACAACAGCTGCGCCATGACGTCGTTGGCGGAGGCGTCGTCGATCTGAACGCCGAGGAAGATCACGCGCTCCTCGAAGAGCTTCGCGTACGGGTCGTACTCGCGGATGCCCTGGGAGGTGCGCTCGACGAAGCGCGGGATGATGTAGCGGGACTCGGCCTGCGGGCCGGTGTACTCGCCCTGAGCGGCGCGCATGTCCTGCGCGGCGTGCATACGGTCGTAGATCCCGCTGCCGGGGAACTGGTTCACGGTGTCTCCTGAAAAGGGCTGAGGCGGTCGGCTGGGGCTGTCTGGGGTCTCGGGGGCCCGGGAGGGCTCCGTGGGCCTCACGGGGCGCCACAGGCCCCGTGGGGACCTCTCAGGCCCCGGTGCCGCCGCCGCCCGGCATGCCGGCGGCCGTGGGCATGACGTCGTCGATGAGGCCGTACTCCTTGGCCTCGAAGGCGTCGAACCAGCGGTCGCGGTCCGAGTCGCGGGTGATCTGCTCGACCGACTGCCCCGTGTGCTGGGCGGTGAGCTCGGCCATGCGCTTCTTGGTGTGCAGCAGCCGCTCGGCGTGGATCTTGATGTCCGAGGCCGAGCCCGCCAGGCCGGCGGAGGGCTGGTGGATGAGGATCTCGGCGTTCGGCAGCGCGAAGCGCTTGCCCGGGGTGCCGGCGCTGAGCAGGAACTGTCCCATCGAGGCCGCGAGGCCCATGGCGATCGTCACCACGTCGTTCTTGATGTACTGCATGGTGTCGTAGATCGCCATGCCGGCCGTGATCGAACCGCCGGGGCTGTTGATGTACAGGTAAATGTCCTTGTCCGGTTCGGCGGCAAGGAGCAGCAGCTGTGCGGTGATCTTGTTCGCGATGTCGTCGTCGACCGGCTGGCCGAGGAAGATGATCCGCTCGTTGAGCAGCCGGTTGTAGACCTGGTCGCCGAGGCCACCACCGATGGAAGGCTCGCCGGCGGCTGAAGGCATCAGATTCGTCACGTATCCACCTGCTCGTCTTACGACGGCGCCGGGCCGTCTTCACGTGTTCCCTGCGGGGCGGGAGCCGTATCGGAGACTCCACTGCCCTGGTATTCATGGACCCTAACGCGCGGGTCCCTTCGGGGAATCCCGGAGATGGGAGTGTTCGCCGGGGGCGTAGCGCGGCGGGCTCCGCCGGTGGGGCCGTGCCGTCTCGTCGGGGGGTGGTCCCGCCGTCGCCGGACCGCGGGTGCGTCGTGGTTGCTCGCGCCCACGCGGCGGAGCCGCATATCGATACAGCCCCGCGCCCCTTGAGGACGCTGCCCGCCGGCAGATCAAGAAGGCCCTGGGGCGTGCCCCAGGGCCTTCTCACGGACTCACGACAACCGGGGGTCAGCCCTCGGTCTTCTCCTCGGCGGTCTCGGCCGGGGTCTCCTCGGCGGAGGCCTCCGTGGCCTGGGCCTCGGACTCCTCCTCCTCCTCGTCGTCGAGGTCGATGATCTCGCCGTTGGTGTCCTTGACCGTGGCCTTCTCGACCACGACGGCCAGGGCCTTGCCGCGGGCGACCTCGCCGACCAGGAGCGGAACCTGGCCGCCCTCGACGACCGCCTGGGCGAACTGGTCGGGGGACATGCCGGAGGAAGCGGCACGCCGCATGAGGTGCTCGGTGAGCTCCTCCTGGTTGACGTTGAGCTTCTCCTGCTTGACGAGCTCGTCGAGGACGAACTGGGTCTTGATGCCCTTGACCGCGGCCTCGCGGGTCTCGGTCTCGAACTCCTCCTCGCTCTTGCCCTGGATCTCCAGGTACTTCGGGAGGTCGAGGCCCATCTGGCCGAGCTGGTGGTGCTCCAGGTTGTGCTTGCGCGTGTTGACCTCGTCCTCGAGCAGCTTCTCGGGGACGGGGACCTCGACCAGCTCGAGCAGCTTCTCCAGGACGCGCTCCTGGGCCTGCGTGGCCTGGTCGTACTGCTTCATGTTCTCCAGGCGCTTGCGGCTGTCGGCGCGCAGCTCCTCGATGGTGTCGAACTCGGAGGCGAGCTGCGCGAACTCGTCGTCCAGCTCGGGCAGTTCACGCTTGGCGACCTGGGTGACCTTGACGGTGACCTCGGCCTCTTTGCCGGCGGCGGAGCCGCCCTTGAGCTCGGAGGTGAAGGTGGCCTCGCCACCGGCCTCCAGGCCCTTCACGGCGTCGTCGATGCCGTCCAGCAGTTCGCCGGAGCCGATGGTGTAGGAAACGCCGCTCGCGACGCCGTCCTCGAGGACCTCGCCCTCGACCTTGGCCTCCAGGTCGATCGTCACGACGTCGCCGTCCTCGGCGGCACGCTCGACCGGGGCGGTGGTGGCGAAGCGCTCACGGAGCTCCTCGACCGCCTTGTCGACGTCCTCCTCGGTGACCTCGACGGCGTCGACCTCGACCTCGATGCCGGAGTAGTCCGGGATCTCGATCGCGGGGCGGATGTCGACCTCGGCGGTGAAGTTCAGCGTCTCGCCGTCCTTCAGCTCCGTGATGTCGACCTCCGGCTGGCCCAGGGGGCTCAGCTCGGCCTCGTTGACGGCGTCGGTGTAGAACTTCGGCAGCGCGTCGTTGACGGCCTCCTCCAGCACCGCACCGCGGCCGAACCGCTGGTCGATGACCCGGGCCGGGACCTTGCCCTTGCGGAAGCCCTTCACCGTGACCTGCTGGTTGATCTTCTTGTACGCCGCGTCGAGGCTGTCCTTGAGCTCCTCGAAGGGCACCTCGACAGTGAGCCGAACCCGAGTCGGGTTCAGGGTCTCCACGGCGCTCTTCACGGTTCGGTCTCCTTGTGGCTGACTTCTTGGGTTCTGCCGGTGCCAGAGCGGCCCGGCGGATTTCGCCGCCCGGAGGACTTCGACTTCAGACGATGAGACACACGGGCGTGCAGCTTGCATAGTAACGGCAGCGACTACACCGCCCAAAAGGCGATCAGGCGAATGATCAGGAGACGATCACGCGAGGTGATCGGCCGGCTGGTCGGGGTGGCGGGATTTGAACCCACGGCCTTCCGCTCCCAAAGCGGACGCGCTACCAAGCTGCGCCACACCCCGTCTGGTGCGACACGTAGGGTACATGCCGCCAGGCGCTGTGGCCGCCGCATTTCCACAGGGCCCTGTGCCGCGTCGGCCACGGCGGGAATGCGGTGTGCGACGGACGGGGCCGACCCGCTACGATGCCTTCAGTGCCGCGGTCGCCCGACCTGCGGCGCGCGCTGTGCGGGCGTAGCTCAATGGTAGAGCCCTAGTCTTCCAAACTAGCTACGCGGGTTCGATTCCCGTCGCCCGCTCTCTACGGCTCAGGGCCGGGTCGGAGGATCATTCCTCCGACCCGGCCCTGATCTACGACCGGACTCGTCGTCGACCACGAGCGCGAGGCGTGCGTGTCGTCCCGCTGGCGCAGGTGGATCTCGCGCACGTGACAGATGACGGGGAGTCGCCGGCCTTCGCCCCTCCCGCGATCAGGACAGGTAGAAGCCCGCGTCCTCTTCGGACGGTGCCAGGGGCGCGTACTGCCTCAGTTCGCCGCCCCGGATCATCCACAGGCGGAAGAACGATTCCTCCTGGTCCATGACGAAGAGCTGCACCACGTTCGGCTCCCGCCAGGGCGTCTCGGCGACCCGTTTCCTGAGGGCGTCGAGGTCGCAGTGGTTGAGGGCTCCCGCCCACACCCGGCACTCGGGCCACTTCCAGCCACCCCATCCGGGGCGCTGGTCGGTGAGAAGGTTGAGGCCGCCGACGCCGGAGGCGTCCGGCTGTCCGCGGCGCGGTGCCTCTTCGCTCAGCCAGGCGCTCAGCGCCTCGACGTTCGCCCGATCGGCGTCGTCGGCCGAGATCATCACGTTGGCAACCCAGCTCATGACCTTCGTTCTATCCCGCCGGCGCTCGACCGGTCGAGCGATTTCGGCCTGATCCGGTGGACGGGGTGCGCAGGTCCCGTACGTCGACGGTGTAGACCGAGCGCTCGCCGTAGGGGACGTACAGGGCGTCGCCGACCAGGGTGAGGGGGGCGCCGGAGGCGTTGTCGGTCCGGCCGCCGTCGTCGCGGCCGGGGCGGGTGCCTTCGACCTTGCCGGTGACGGCGTCCAGGGCGGCCACCCGGCCGCTGGGGGACGCGACGTACACGTGGGTGGCGGAGGCGGCCGGGGGGCCCGGCCGTTCCACGGTGGAACTGGTGTCCCACAGGGTCCGGCCGGTGCGCGGCGAGACCGCGCTGACGCCGCCGCTGGTGCGGGTGAAGTAGACGGTTCCGCGGACCAGGTACGCGCCGGACGCGTCGGACTGCTCGGCCGGGACCCGTACGGCGGTGAGCGCGCGGGTGGAGACGTCGATCAGGGTGAGGCCGCTGCCCGGCGCGATCGCGTCCGCGAGCACCAGGCGGTCGCCGTCCTGGCCGAGGACGTCCGGGGCGCCCTTCGCCTGGACCGTCCAGTTCGGTTTGCCGGTCGCCGCGTCGAGCCGGGTGACGCTGGTCCGGGCGGTGCCCTTGTCCCACCGGCCGGTCGTGCAGAGCAGGTAGGCGTGCTCGGCCGCGGCGCGCAGCCGGCAGTCGTCCGCGGCCTGGGGCTTCGGGCGCTTCCAGCGGACCCTGCCGGTGTCGGCGTCGAGCAGGGCGTACTGCTCGCCCTGGTCGCCGTACGCCGTGATGACGCCTTCGGGGACGGCTGTGGCGCCGCCCTGCTCGCCGTCGGGCACGCTCGCCGTCTGGCCGTCGCCCGTCCGGGTCCGCCAGAGCACCTTGCCGGTGTCGGCGGCCAGGGCGGCGACCGTGTAGGTGAACAGCGGGCCGCCGCCGCCCGGCGACTGTCGCTCGTCAGCCTGGTAGGCGTAGACGCGTCCGCCGTCCGTGCCGATGATCGCGCCCTCGTCGAAGGAGGAGCCGTCCGGCGCGGTGGGGTCGACGAACCGGGACCAGGTGTTGTGGCCCTCGGCGAGGTCGAAGCGCGTCGCCATGATCTGAGCGCCGGCGCACACCAGGGACGGGCCCACGGAGGCGCAGCGCTGGAAGGAGGAGTCGCGGCCCCGTGCACGCCCGGCCCATGACGGGGTCTCGGCCTTCGCTGTCCAGGGCTTCCAGCCGGCGGGGAGGTCGGCGGGCTTCGCGGTGGACGAGGGGGCGGGGTCGCCGCCGCGCGCGCGGACGACGGTGGTGGTGACGACCCCGGCGAGTACGGCGGTCAGGGCGGCTGAGACGAGCAGGAGGCGGCGGCGTCTGCGGTGGCCGTCGGGGCGTGGGGGATCGGGTGTCGGGGGTGGCGTCGGCGTGTGCGGCGGGGTGGGCGTGTGCGGTGGGGTGGGTGTTGGCGTCCCGGTCGTGTCGCGCGGTCGTTCATGTCGCTCGGCGTCCGCCTCGGCGGCCAGGGGGTGCCGGGCTTCGTCCTGCCCGGCGGCGCGTGCCGTGTCGGGACGTACCGTCCCGGCGGGCTCGGTCGGCCGTGCGGCCGGTCCCGGGAGCAAGGGCCGGGGTGCGCCGGTGATGGGCGGGGCGTGGCCGGCGGGGGCGCCGTCCTCGCGGAGGAGGGTGAGCAGGGCGTCCGCAGTGGGGCGGGACTTGTGGTGCTTTTGCAGGCAGAGGCGGATGAAGGGGAGCAGTTCGTCCGGTACGCCGGACAGTTCCGGCTCGCCCTCGACGACGCGGAGAGCCGTCTCGTAGGGGCTCGGGCTGTCGAAGGGGCCGCGGCGGGTCGCGGCGTGGGTGAGGACCGAGCCGAGGGAGAAGATGTCGGCGGCCGGGCCGACGTCCTGGGGGGACGCGAACTGTTCCGGGGACATGAAGGGCGGTGTCCCCATGACCCGGCCGGTCTGGGTGAGGACGTCCGAGGCGGCGAACTCGGCGGCGCGGGAGATGCCGAAGTCGATGACGCGGGGGCCGTCGTCGGCGAGCATCACGTTGGCCGGCTTCAGATCGCGGTGGACGACTCCGGCGCGGTGCATGTCGCGCAGCGCCTCGGCGAGGCCGGCGGCGAGTTCGCGCAGGCGGGGCGGGGGAAGCGGGCCGTGCTCGCGGACGTGGGTGCCGAGGTCGGCGCCCGGGATGTAGAGCGTGGCCATCCAGGGGCGCGGCGCGTCGGCGTCCGCGTCGACGACGGGGGCCGTGAAGGCTCCGCTGACCTGGCGGGCGGCGGCCACCTCGCGGCGGAAACGGGCGCGGAACTCGTCGTCGTCGGCGTACTGGCCGTGCACGACCTTGAGGGCGAGGGGCCGGCCGGAGGCCGAACGGGCCAGGTAGACCACGCCCATGCCGCCGGAGCCGAGGCGGTCCTCGATGCGGTAGCCGCCCACCTCGGCCGGGTCCAAGTCGCGCAGCGCCATCCCCGTACGTTCCCCCCGTCACGCACCGCCCCCTGGTCGGGAAGGAGCGTATCCGCACGTACTCCGGGACGGCGGCAACGGCCCGGTCAGAAGCTGATGGAGTTGATGGTCTCCGCTATCGAGTTGAGGAATCGCTGGATGTCGTCGGCCATACCGGTCGAGGCGAGGAAGAAGCCGAAGAGGACCGCCACGATCGCTGGGCCTGCCTTGATGGATCCCCCTCTCAGCAACACCACAAGGATGATCGCCAACAGCAGCACCACAGACAGTGAAATGGCCACAACTGATCACACCCTCGGTCGGTCCGCTCTCCCGGCCCGGGACGCGACCACGCGCACCCCGCCAGAACCATCGTGCCACCAACCAGGCCGGGCTATGCGGATCGTGACGCATCGACCACCGCACGCGTGTCCGGGCCGGTGCGCGGCCCCTGCGCCCGGGGACCGAACGGCAGGGACTCGTACGGGAATTCGAGGCACCACCCGCACAGGGAATTCGACGGAATCGTTTCCATGCCCACACAACGCGTTCGCAGCTAATTCGAATTGCCCCCGCAAGTTCTCAACGACCCTGCGGCCAAGCTCCGGAGAGGCACGGAAGGGGACATTCCACCGGAGTCGCCTGCTGGTCTTATGGGTCGTTTAGTCCGGAAGTGTCATGACAAGCAGGGCGGGGTGCGATGGACACAGTCCGGCGCGGGACGATGTGTTGGCCATCACTCTCGCAAGGACGTCAACTCCCCGAAATCCGGGGTACCCACAGCGAATAGCCAGGATTCACATCCGGCGTTTTACGAATAGCCGCAGGGAACGCTAGGGTGCCTCAGATGTTCCACGCTGCCTCGTCCCCCGCAAGCGCAGCGAGGTCCCGGATCGTCTCCCCGAGCTCCTGGTGGGAGGGTCTGTGACGAACTCGCTGCGACCGAACGGCGACCGCAGGGCGCCACTTCCCCCGGCACAGTCCTCTGCCGACGGAGTGCCGAGCCCGCGCTCGCCGCAGAGCCCCCAGAAGAAGCAGAACGGCAAGCAGCGCGACGCCTTCTTCGACAACGCCAAGTACCTCGCGATCGTGCTGGTCGCCATGGGCCACGCCTGGGAACCGCTCAAGGGCGACAGCCGGATACTCGAGGCCGCGTACCAGGTCGTCTACGCCTTCCACATGCCGGCGTTCATCATCATCTCCGGCTACTTCTCGCGCAGCTTCGACATGCGGCCCGACCGGCTCAAGCGCCTGATCACCGGTGTGGCCGTGCCGTACATCCTCTTCGAGACGGCCTACCCCCTCTTCAAGCGGTGGATCGACAACGACCCGCACCAGGACATCAGCCTTCTCGACCCCTGGTACCTGACCTGGTTCCTGGTCGCGCTGTTCATCTGGCGGCTGACCACGCCCATCTGGAAGATCGCGCGCTGGCCGCTGCCGCTCGCGCTCGGCCTCGCGATGCTCGCGACCGTCTCCCCGGAGATCGGTGACGACCTCGACCTCCAGCGGGTCCTGCAGTTCCTGCCGTTCTTCGTGCTGGGCCTGGTGATGAAGCCCGAGCACTTCCACATGGTGCGCCGCCGTTCCGTGCGGATCGCCTCGGTGCCCGTCTTCGCCGCCGCGCTGGCCTTCAGCTGGTGGGCCGTGCCGCGCATGAACACCGCCTGGTTCTACCACCGGGACGCCGCGCAGGAGCTGGGCGCGCCGTGGTGGACCGGCCCGGTCATGGTGCTCGCGATGTTCGGCTGCTCCCTGGTGCTGACCGCCTGCTTCTTCGCCTGGGTGCCGCGCCGCCACATGTGGTTCACCGCGCTCGGCGCCGGCACGCTCTACGGCTACCTGCTGCACGGCTTCCTGGTGAAGGCCGGCGACTACCAGGGCTGGTTCGAGCCGGCGTGGATGCACCGGCCGCTCGGTGAGATCGCCGCGACCGTCGCCGCGGCCGCCGTGGTGACGGTGCTGTGCACCAAGCCGGTGCGGCGGGTCTTCCGGTTCGCCATGGAGCCGAAGATGGAGTGGGCCTTCAAGCGGGACGCGGCCGAGGTCGCCCGCGAGCGCCAGGGCGCCGAGCGGCGCGAGCGCGAGCGCGAGAAGGTCAACGCCTGACGTTCCTGCCCCGGTTCATCCGACGAGACCGAGAAGTGCGCGCATCCGCGTGTACTTCTCGGTCAGTCGTTTGCGGGTGGCCTCGTCGAGGACCGCGAGGCGTGCCGGGTCCGCGTTGTGCGCCAGGTCCGACTCCTTCACCAGCAGCGCACCGGGCGTGGCGAGGACGCGCGCGGCGTACGCCTCGGGCGGCTCCCCGGCCCGCTTGGTGACCGCCAGGACGATGTCCTTGGTACGGCTGCTCAGCGCGGCCTCGCGCAGCCACCCGGGGGAGAGCGCGTCGTCCTCGACGGCGTCGTGCAGCCAGGCCGCCGCGATCTGCTCCTCGTCGCCGCCCCGCGCCCGTACGCCCTCCGCGACGGCCTGGAGATGCTCCGCGTAGGGCCGTCCGGCCTTGTCGGTCTGGCCGGCGTGCGCGGCGCGTGCGGTGGCCTCGACCTCGGCCAGGGTCAGCGGGGTGCGGGGTGTCTCGGTCACGGCTCCAGTGTGCACCCGCAGCAGCGCACTTCAGCGGGCCGCGGCGGCCGTCGGGCCCTCCCGGCAGATCAGCAGCAGCGCCCGGTCGTCGTTGACGTCCTTGGCCACCGCCTCGATGAGGTGCCAGGCGGCGCCGTGGAAGCCGCCCGCCACGTACCGGTCGGCCTCGCCGGTGAGACGGTCGATGCCCTCGACGATGTCGCGGTCGGAGGTCTCCACCAGGCCGTCCGTGAACAGCATCAGCACGTCACCGGGGCGGAGCGAGCCCTTCACCGGGTCGAACTGGGCGCCGTCGTACACACCGAGGAGCGGGCCCTCGGCCGTCTTCTCCTCCCAGCGGCCGCTGCCCGCGCTGAGCTGGAGGCCCGGCGGGTGGCCGGCGGAGTAGAGCTCGTAGTCGCCGGAGTCCAGGTCGAGGACCAGGTGGATGGAGGTCGCGAAGCCCTCGTCCCAGTCCTGGCGGAGCAGGTAGCCGTTCGCCGCCGGCAGGAAGGCGTGCGGGGGCAGCGAGCCCAGGAGGCCGCCGAACGCGCCGGACAGGAGCAGCGCGCGGGAGCCCGCGTCCATGCCCTTGCCGGAGACGTCGGTGAGGACGACCTCGAGCGTACGGCCGCCGTTGGTGCGGGCCGCCACCACGAAGTCGCCCGAGAAGGACTGGCCGCCCGCCGGGCGCAGCGCCATCTCCCGGTGCCAGCCGTCCGGCAGGCCGGGCAGCTTGCTCTGCACCCGGATGCGTTCGCGCAGGTCGAAGAGCATGGTGCCGCCGCGCCGCCAGGGCACACCGACCCGGCTGCGGAACTGCGCCAGCAGCAGCCCGAAGAAACCGCAGGCCGCGACCACCAGCACCACGCCCGGGGTGACCCTGGACGGGCCCTCGGTGTAGGGGCCGAGCCGCACCGACTCCACGATCAGCGCCGTGGCCGCCGCCGCGTACAGGCCGAGCAGGCTCGCCGGGCGCAGCACCAGGCCGCCCACGACGACCGGCAGGACCAGCGCGGCCGGCGAGAACCACACCGAGTTCGCGAGCGTCGCCGCCGCGATCAGCGGCACCAGCAGGAGCAGGCCGGCCAGGGCGATCCAGTCCGAGCCGTCGCCGCGGAAGTAGTCCACGGCGGATCGGCGCATGCCGACGCGGGCCCGGTGCCACTGCTTCTTCAACCGGGCCGTGAACGTCTCGGCTTCCGCGCGCCGCTCTCGTCCTGCTGCCATTAGTTCGGGACCCTATCCATCGGACCGGCCACTTGGCACGGGAGGTCCTACTTGTCCCCCGTCCGAGGGCCGACTTCCCAGTGAACTTCACGGTGCGCCGCCTGTCGCCGGCCGGGCGAAATTCCCTCGCCCGTCCCGCATTGCCCTGGTAGGCATGGGCCATGGTGACTGACACGACCGGCCCTGCGGCGACCCTGCGGGTGCTTCGGCGGGACGACTGGGACAAGTGGTACGACACCCTCATCCGCGCCTTCGGCGGAGTGCCCGAGTCCGCCGAGGAGCGGGAGTTGTGGGACTCGCTGACCGAGTGCGACCGCTCGCTCGGTGTCTGGGACGGGGACGCCTGTGTGGGGACGGCGGGGGCGTTCTCCTTCCGGCTCACCGTGCCCGGCGGGGCCTCGGTGCCGGCCGCGGGCGTCACGATGGTGAGCGTGGCCGCCACGCACCGCCGGCGCGGTGTCCTGACGTCGATGATGCGGCGGCAGTTGGACGACGTCCGTGCGTGGGGTGAGCCGCTGGCCGTGCTCACGGCCTCCGAGCCGGCGATCTACGGCCGGTTCGGATACGGCGCGGCCACCTTCCAGTTGAACGCCGAGATCGACACGAGCCGGGTGCGGCTGGCCTCGCTGCCGGCGGGCACGGACGACGTGCGTCTGCGCTACGCCGATCCCGCAGAGGTCGTCGACGTGTGCGAGGCCGTGTACGCGCAACTGGTGCCGTCGCGGCCGGGGATGCTGGCGCGGCAGCCCGGCTGGGAGCGGCTCGGGGTGCTCGATCCGGAGAGCGGGCGGGACGGGGCGTCGCCGCTCCAGTGCGTCCTCGCCGAGCGGGACGGGGAGACGGTCGGGTACGCGCGGTACCGCGTCAAGCCGAGCTGGGGGCCCGCCGGGGCCAACGGCAGTGTGATCGTGGAGAACTCGGCCGCGCTGGATCCCGCGGCGGACGCGGCGCTGCTGCGGTTCCTGTTCGGCATCGATCTGACGTCGACGGTGGTGATGCGGGGGCGGCCGGTCGACGACGCGTGGCAGTACCTGGTGTCCGACATACGGCGGTGTCAGCCGCGGTTGCGGGATTCGCTGTACGTACGGCCGGTGGATGTCGGGGCCGCGCTGGAGGCACGGACGTTTCAGACGCCGGTGGACGTGGTGTTCGAGGTGGAGGACGCGTTCTGTCCCTGGAACGCCGGGCGTTGGCGGCTCAGCGGGGATGCGAAGGGGGCGTCCTGCGAGCGTACGGCGGATGCGGCGGATGTCGCGCTGTCCGTGCGGGAGTTGGGGGCGGCGTATCTCGGTGGGGTGAGCCTCGGGGCGTTGGGGGCGGCGGGGCGTGTGCGGGAGGTACGGCGGGGGGCCTTGGCGGAGGCGTCACTGGCGTTCGGGAGCGGCGGGGTGGCGGCGCCGTGGTTGCCGCACGGATTCTGAAATCGGGGGGTTTTCAGGGGCGTTGGGTTTTTAGGGGCGTTGGGTTTTTCAGGGGCGTTGGCAGGTCGGGCACCAGAAGAGGTTGCGGGCGGCGAGATCGGCGGTGCGGATCTCGCCGCCGCAGATGTGGCAGGGCTGGTTGGCCCTGCGGTAGACGTACACCTCGCCGCCGTGGTCGTCCACGCGGGGTGGGCGGCCCATCGCCTCCGGGGTGTGTTCCGGGCGGACCGTGTCGATGCGGTTGTTGCGGACGCCCTCGTGCATGAGCTCGACCAGGTCGGTCCAGATCGCGTGCCACTCCGGCGGGGTGATGTCCTTGCCGGGGCGGTACGGGTCGATGCGGTGCCGGAAGAGGACCTCCGCGCGGTAGACGTTTCCCACGCCGGCGATGACCTTCTGGTCCATGAGCAGGGCGGCGATGGTCGTACGGCTGCGGGAGACACGGCGGTACGCGGTGTCCGGGTCGGCGTCGTCGCGGAGGGGGTCGGGGCCGAGGCGGTCGTGTATCGCCTGCTTCTCCGGGGGTGTGATCAGGGCGCAGGTGGTGGGGCCGCGGAGGTCGACGCAGGTGGTGTCGTTCGCGAGGCGGAGGCGGATCGTGTCGGTGGGCGGGGGTGCGGGGGCGGGGGCGCGGGTGAAGGTGACCTTGCCGAAGAGGCCGAGGTGGATGTGGATCCAGTCGGTGGTGCGGAAGCCGAGGAAGAGGTGTTTGCCGTGGGCTTCCGTGTGGGTGAGTTCCGTGCCGGTGAGGAGGGTGGCGGCGTCGGTGAACTTGCCCTGGGGGCTGGTGAGGAGGGGGGTTGTGCCGAGGAAGGCGGTGGCGTAGTCGTGGGCCAGTCGGTGGATGGTGTGGCCTTCTGGCACGGGTGCCTCCTGTGATGTCTTACGGGTTTTCCCACCCGCCCGCCCGAAGCGGTTCGTCGAGGGCTCGAGTCGAAAAGCCCCGGGGCTCCGCCCCGGACCCCGGTCGGGAGGTCTCCCACCCGCCCGCCCGAAGCAGTTCCTCAAGAGGCTGAGGCCGAAAAGCCCCGGGGCTCCGCCCCGGACCCCGGCCGGGAGGTCTCCCACCCGCCCACCCGAAGCAGTTCCTCAAGAGGCTGAGGTCGAAAAGCCCCGGGGCTCCGCCCCGGACCCCGGCGGGGACTGCGTCCCCTGCACCCCTCGCGGGGCTCCGCCCCTGCACCCCGAAAAGGGGGTGCGCCCCTCGTTC